>NZ_JAUBQQ010000002.1:155065-265971 GCF_036701335.1 Microcoleus sp. Pol12B5
ATAGCGGCCGAGATTATCCAGTACCCAGCCTCGACTAAACCAACCCCACTGATAATTGGCATCAAGTTCGAGCGCCCGATCGTAAGATACTAAAGCTTCTTCATAGCGTTTGAGGTTGTTGAGTACATGGCCTCGTACAGCCCAAGCCCACTGATAATTGGCATCAAGTTCGAGCGCCCTATCAAAGGATTCTAAAGCTTCTTCATAGCGTTTGAGGTTGTCGAGTACATCGCCTCGCTTAGCCCAAGCTAACTTATAATTGGCATCAAGTTCGATCGCCCGATCGTAAGATACTAGGGCTTCTTCATAGCGTTTGAGGTAGGTGAGTACATCGCCTCGCATACGCCAAGCCAACTGATTATTGGCCTCAAGTTCGATCGCCCTATCAAAGGATTCTAAAGCTTCTTCATAGCGTTTGAGGTTGTTGAGTACATGGCCTCGTACAGCCCAAGCCCACTGATAATTGCTGTCAAGTTCGATCGCCTTATCTAAGGATACTAAGGCTTCTTCAAAGCGTTGGAGGATCGTGAGTACATTACCTCGGCTAACCCAAGCTAACTTATGATTGGCATCAAGTGCGATCGCCCTATCAAAGGATGCTAATGCTTCATCATAGCGTTTGAGGTTGTTGAGTACAATGCCTCGCATACGCCAAGCCCACTGATAATTGGGGTCAAGTTTGATCGCCCGATCGTAAGATACTAAAGCTTCTTCATAGCGTTTGAGGTTGTTGAGTACATGGCCTCGTACAACCCAAGCCCACTGATAATTGGCATCAAGTTCGATCGCCCTATCAAAGGATTTTAAAGCTTCTTCATAGCGTTTGAGGTTGTCGAGTACATCGCCTCGCTTAGCCCAAGCTAACTTATAATTGGCATCAAGTGCGATCGCCCGATCGTAAGATTCTAAGGCTTCATCATAGCGTTTGAGTTTGTTGAGTAAAATGCCTCGCCAATACCAAGCTAACTTATCATTGTTGTCTATTTTTATAGCTTCATCATAAAATACTAAAGCTTCTTCATAGCGTTCTAGACTGTTAAATACATTACCTTTATAAGTCCAAGCCCTCGCATAATCAGAGTCAATTTCAATAGCTTTGTCTAAACATTCCAAAGCTTCATCGCGGCGTTTAAGCCTATTTAAACAGCGTCCCTTTTCCGACCAATCCCTTGCCTCGCCGCGACTTGTTACCAATTTTTCTGAATATTCTAAAGCAGAAACATCATCTTTTTGTTCGCGACAATATTCAATTTCATCAAAATAAGCCTTCAGACGCGGGTCTTCCTCATTTCTCTCAATAGCCTCAAGCGCTCGCGTATAATATTCTCGTTCCATCACAGCATCAGGTGGAATCGGTTTCAAATCTTGCCGATACATAAAATGACTTTCTTTCTCCGCCAAATCAACATCCGCCATCCTCAATCCCAATCGCTGCTGCAACTCTTGCGGCGTATACCAAACCCGAATAAAATCCACAATTAATCGAATCGGTTCATTTCGCTGCTTCTTTACCTCCAGACAAAAACGCATCAATGGTTCCCGCAATTCATACCACGATTCCCGTCCTATCTCCTCAGTTGTGACATAACCCTTATCTCGCAAATCTTTAAGTTGGCTAGATACAGTTCGCTGTTCGATAAAACAGCGTTTAGCAATTTCTTTGACTGGTGCAGCACCACCTCGATCGCACAAAAAGTCAACAATCTTTCGCTGCTGAGGTGAAATATATTTCATCCGATCCTGATAGTATGGCGTAAGGTCATCCAGCATTGCCATGAACGGTTCTACCAATTTATCGAGCGATTCAGGAGTCATCAGAAAAGCCGAAAAAACAATATAGACGCGAGGACTGCCACCAGAAAGGTAATGAACAACTTTAATGCGATCGCGTCCGGTTGGAGTTTGAATAAAAGATGCTAAATCACTATTCCCTTCTAACTTAGCAATGTGATTTAATAAATCTACAGCATCATCGACCTTAAACTCATTTAATGTATGTGAATAAAAAAAACCATAAAAAGGATTATCATAGAGTTTGACTCCATCAAACAAACTTTGTGATGTTGCCAAAATTGTCAAAAATGAATAATTTTGAATGTACGCCCTCAACTGCTTTTGCCCGAAATCCCCCAACCCGCTAAACACGTCCTCTAAATTTTCGACAATCAACAACAGCACCCGCTTGCCAACAAAATTTTTCAGCAATTCTGCCGCCTTAAATTCAGCTTGTTCCAGCGATAAATCATAAAGCTTTTCAACCTCATCATGTAACTGAGCTTGATATACTTCTGGATCTTCTTTAGCAATTGCCCGGAATATTCCCCGCAATAAATCTAAAAAAGAGGCAATCCCCCACTCCTCCTCCCTGAGCCACCCAATTAGCAATTTATCCTGCAAATCTTTCATCTTAGCAACGCGATGATAAATCAGTGAAACCAAGTGCGTTTTGCCAATGCCGCGCGGTCCAATTAGCAGTTGAAAATGCTTGTTATCTGTTAGCGCGCTCACCCGAATTAGCTCTACTAATCGTTCTGCTAGTTTGTGACGTTGTACTAAGATAGCTTCCAGGGTTTCTGGTGCCATTAAGCTAGGAGTAAATCGAGAGATAAA
Organism: Microcoleus sp. Pol12B5; assembly: GCF_036701335.1. NCBI lineage: Bacteria > Bacillati > Cyanobacteriota > Cyanophyceae > Oscillatoriales > Microcoleaceae > Microcoleus > Microcoleus sp. Pol12B5. The sequence continues at coordinate 157,676 of NZ_JAUBQQ010000002.1, forward strand.
TGTATTTTTCATGGAGGGATTCAGTTGGTTATTTAGTCCGGCAGGGAATGAATTCCCTGTCGGACTGTCGGACTGTCGGAGTTTCGGTTTAAAGTTAAGCCTGGAAACTAGGAGAATATCAACATCTCAAGGATTTCCAGTATTTTTGAATCAGCGGGTAGCGAAATTGAAATCCCAAATCACCCTTTTGGATATAATAATCCTGCTGCAAAAGCCTTAACACATCCCTCGCTATTTCCTTGTCTTGAGTTTCTGACTCTTGATTGAGACGATTAAACAATTCATCAAATACCACAGGCTGGTCTGCAACTGCCAAAATATCCAGCAAATTCACAGCATAAAGATACTGCGAATCTTTATAATATGTCTTAATTCGATCGCCATAATGTTGCATCATCCACGGATTCAGGGGATCGTTCAGAGACTCAGCAATAATTGCTTTAATCGCTGGTATATCCACCAAGCCGCCGAGCTGTTTTACTTTAGCAATTATGTGGTGAATGTAGAACGGAATATAATTAACTTCGTCTGCGATAAAAACGGCTGTTCCTTGAATATCAGGTGTAGAAATGTTCTCACCTTCAAGCAACCGTCGGGCTAAATTAGTGGCAGTTGTAGGAGACAGTGGCGGCACATCTTGGACGTACATATCATTAGTAGGATCGTTCGCATAGCCAGATTTTTTGAGAGAACCAATGACATGATGCAAGCCAATTGAACCTGTATAAACCATTCGGACAGCAGGGTACATCTGGCGGATTGAGCGCAAAGTATCCAGCAATTCCATCGCCGATTCGTCGCCGATCTTACCGAGCATATACGGCACTTCATCCCAAAAAAAGATGATAGTGGGCTCTTGATTTTCTACCAAATCTGCGATCGTTTGAGTCAGCAATGCTTTCCAGTGAGGGGCGGCAATTTCGGGTAACTTGAAACCGCTAAATTCTGTACCTCCCAGTTGAGTTAGCAATGCGCGAGTCTTCTTAGCATTGCGGTTAAAACCTGTTAAATATTCTTCGACATCCTTAAAGACAGTCTCGACAAATTCTAAGGGCGATCGAACAAATTCTAAGTCATGATAAATAGGCAATTTGTTTGAGCGAGGCTCCGCGCACATCTTTTGAATTACCGAAGTTTTTCCCATCCTGCGCTCTGCACTCAAAATCAGGCTTTGCTGCTCTAACCTCTCCCACAAACCTGAAATTAGCTCACCCCTGCCGATGACTTCCGCCGGAGCAATTTTTCCCCCTGGATTCGCTTTCATATTCTCTCCTTAATTATATTTTTGAAATCTACTTTTTTTATTGTACGTCAAATTTGACGTATATCGGGAATCGACAGACAAAATCAATTAACTGGTTCCCCGGCTCTGCCTGGGAACCGATATCCAGAGTCTCTGCCTCGCAAGTCATAGACTCGCGGGAGGCAGAGCCTCCAAATCTGCGTCCCCAGGCAGAGCCGGGGAACAAGAAAAAATCTGAAAAATATGCTTTAAGACTTGTTACAATACACAAAACTTCATACTTTCCCCAACACTGGATGACCTTTTTCAACGCCTCCGAACCCCTAATCCGCTGCAAACAGGAACATCTCGACGTACAAGACCGCGAAGGCCTGTTGCAACTCCGCTGGCAAATTGGAAATATTACTCTTTTCTCAGGACTTTATACCCGCATCGACCAAACTTTTCTGCTTTGGGGTTTGGTGACAGGGGGGATTTTTTTTACGGCTCAGTTTTTCCCCATCAGTTGGAGCTTTCAGGCGATTCTGTGGTCAACTTTGACTCTAATTGGCACTGCGGGAATGGCTGTTTTGACTTTGTTTTGGGTAAGAGTCGAGCGAGTTAGCTGGATTCTTTATTCTTGGGCGATTTTGATGATAACTGGTTTGGTTTTGACCGATTGCAGTATTTTTGCCGGTTGGGGAGGTTTGTTACTGCACCTTTGCGATTTGTGGTTGGGATTGAGCGCGATCGGCTATTTGTTGACGGGATTAGGTTTGCGATCGCGCACTTTTCTCCTGATTGGACTAACTCATTTATTTAGCATACCTGTATTAACATTTGTTGCACCTTGGCAATATCTAACCACAGGAATAATTATGGCAGGCTGTTTGTTGTTATTGTCAGAATTGCAGTGGGATATGCGATCGCCGATCGACAATAGTTTGCTAAGCGCAGAACAGAAAGAATTTAACAAAATTCAACAGCAACTGCGACAGAGTGGCGCGATGGTATCCAAATAAATCACAAATGTAAAGAATTCTGTAGCACTGCTGACACTTTCCACAAATCGTACACAATAATAAAGATACAGCATCAATAAAAAACCAACTTTAACCAGAACAGGTGTTTTGCTGTTTTACCTGTGAATCGCCAACCTTAGGGGAACGGTGTCCGGGAGGCGAGGGGCTAACAATGCTGTACTTGCGACCATAAAATTTAATTCCGGTTGAGAGTAGTTGTTAAAACAAAAAAAGTGGTGCAGGGTTTTTACCGTTTCCCCTGCTTCGCAGTCTCTGAGGAGAGGCTAAACCCTCTACTAGAACAGCCCGACGAGATTGGCACAGGTTTTGACAGTTCCTCAGACCGATTTTTAAGTTCAGTGTTTAAGAAAATTGAGGAAATGCTCGCTTAGGAGCATTGCAGGACTTAGGATTAAATAAGTCCTGCTTTAGTTTGGGTAATTTAAGTTATGTTTTACTCTGACGTGCGTTTTCGCAATATTTCCCTTACTTCCATTAAAATCAGGCCCAACATATTTTTGCCGGTGCCATCTTTACCACAACCCCAATAGTAATCAACAGGGGAATTTTCGACTATTTCCTCATCCGCAGTAGCGAGTAAAATTTCTCTAATTTCGGCATGAGTTTCAAATTTGCGGAGTACGGCTTTTCGCATGATATCATCTTTTACTTTTTCCCAATCTTTGCGGAGGGGACGAGAGCGATCACGTCCCATTTTTGCGGCATCTTTCGGTGTTTTTGCTTGGCAAATTTGGTCACAATGAGCCGTTTTGGGAAACTTTTGTGCTTGAAAATAATGCTCGGTAGTTGGCAAATATTCTCCGTCTAACTCGAATCCATGACTGGAAAAATTGGAAAAACAGCCGTATTCGCTGCCAGTGGTGTAGAAGTAGATAGCCATAAAGTCTGCGATTTCAATTTCGTTAAGAATCTTGGTCGATCGTCATTTTTACCTCTGTTGATTCTCTACTACCTTCAACCGCAAATCAATAGTTTCAAGATGGGAACCGATGTAAGACAGCAGGGCGTAGATAAATACTATCACCCCTACCATTTCCAAAATTTCCTCAACACAAACCATCAAACCGTATATCAAGTTTCGTTGAGTTACCGCATCTGCATAATAGCCAGTAGCCATTTCCATGCCAAGTGCTCCACCCACATATATACCGCCTGCTAGTAAGAAAAAGTCTCTTATTTTCCGGGGTAGGTGCAGGAGAAACTTGAGATAACCCAGCGCAGTAATCGCAACGAAAATTGCCCCAGGAATTACCCAAATGAAGTAAAAAATTCCCCCTAAATTCAGTGCCTTTCGCAAGTCGTTAATAATTAATATTTCGTGCAGACTCAATATTTCATCTAAAGAAAAAAATACAAACATGAACCCCAGCGCTTTCCAGTGTCCAAAATACCGATCGCCCTCCTTCTTCTTAGCACTAGCAATAATACCTAGCAAAATCGCGCAAAACAGCAAAGTAAATGACGAGTACCACGAAGGATAATTTATTTCTTGGTCTAAGTTAAACAAACTAATCCAGCGTTCTTTATAGTTAAAACCGTAGCGCAGAACTTGTACGATGCAACCAGCAACAGCAAAGAAGAGCACCCAAATGCTGAGAGAGAAGGCAACTCTCTTCGGCGAAACAGAAATAAGGAATTTCATCAAGTTTTTGATAAACTAGAACAAGCAAAATCAAACTATAAAGTAAAAAGTTACAAATCGCAAGAGCTGCACAATCCGCCCCCTCGGATTTTTATCTACAAAAAATCACCAATCACTGACAATGCACCTTCAAATTGAAACCTTCACTGTCCGCAAGCGGTTTGCTCTTACCATCAGCCGCGGTACAACAGCCCAAAGTACCAATTTATGGGTGAAGCTAGAACACGAAGGCATCGAAGGCTGGGGAGAAGCTTCGCCGTTTTCCACAGGTTCTCGGCCCCAAACTACCGAAATTCTGCTAGCCACATTGCAGGAAGTCGCACCGCAGCTAGAAAAGTTTACTCCGTTCGATCGCCAAAAAATCGAACAAGTATTAACAGAGGTCAACTTACCCTCAGCCGTCCGGGCCGGCATCGACATGGCAATGCACGACTGGCTGGGCAAAAAAGCAGGCTTGCCGCTGTGGAAAATGTGGGGATTAGATCGATCGCGCATCGTCCCCACCTCGGTCACAATCGGCATTAATTCGCCGTCTGGTGCAAGAGAAAGAGTGCGCGATTGGTTTGGTAAAGATGCGACAGATCCAGCAAGCATAAAATACCACGCCGTTAAGGTTAAATTAGGAAATCCCGAAGGAATCGAAGCCGACAAAGCTATGTTAATAGCAGTGCTAGACGAAGCACCAGCTAACATTCAAATCAGTGTAGATGCTAACGGCGGTTGGAGTTTAAAAGATGCAGCAGAGATGTGTTGCTGGCTGGAAAGATACAAGATAAATTATGTAGAACAGCCGCTTTCACCCGTCGCCGATATGGAGGAATTCTCAGAACTATACCGTCAATCGTCCCTGCCCATTTTTGCTGATGAAAGTTGCTTTGATAGTTCCGATATACCCAAGTTAGCGCACTGCGTCCACGGCATCAATATCAAAATGATGAAGTCAGGGGGATTAACTGAAGCAATGCGGATGATTCACACAGCAAAAGCCTGCAATTTGCAAGTAATGTTCGGCTGCTATTCAGATAGCGCGATCGCAAATACAGCAGCAGCACAACTTTCGCCGCTAGCTGACTATTTGGATTTGGACAGTCACTTAAATTTATTAGACGATCCTTTCACCGGTGCGATCGTCGAAAATGGTTGTTTGCTGCCAAACGGGCGATCGGGATTGGGAGTGCGGCGAGTTGAGATTGGAGAATAGAAGTAAGTAGGTAGGCACCAATAAATTTCACCATGTAACAGAATATCAAGCTATCATAAACTTTGCGATTGCTTTCCTTCTCCTTCCGAAAGCTAAAGTTTCACTCACAGCGTTTAGGGCTTATATACTTTCAAGCTTCATCTATTTACAGTGAACCAATGACTAAAAGCTATCCCATCCAAAAGGGCAAAGTTGCTATCTTGTTCCATGAGGGAATCCTCGGGCCTTCCGGGAAAACAGGTTTAGCATTTTTGCGCTACAGCGAAGCACAAATTGTAGCAGTAATAGACCGCCAATGTGTAGGACAATCTTTACCTGAATTAACGGGCATTCCTCAACAAGTACCGATTGTTGTGTCCGTTGCAGAAGCACTGCAATTTGCGCCGGATATTCTGTTAATTGGTATCGCTCCTTCCGGCGGTGTTTTGCCGCCGGAATGGCTGCCAGAAATTAATCAAGCGGTAGCAGCAGGTTTGTCAGTTGTCAACGGTTTGCACGCGAAACTTGCACCTTTGATAACAGTTCCGTTAACCGAAAATCAATGGATTTGGGACGTGCGTCAGGAACCGAAATCTGTGGGTGCGATCGCCTCTGCTGCTGCGGCTAAATTAACTTGTCGCCGCGTGTTAACCGTCGGCACAGATATGAGCGTTGGCAAAATGTCAACCAGTCTGGAACTCAATCGCATTTGCTTACAGCGGGGTTTGCGTTCCAAATTTTTAGCAACAGGACAAACTGGTTTAATGATTGGAAATGAAGGCCTTCCTTTGGATGCTGTGCGAGTTGATTTCGCGGCTGGTGCTGTCGAACAAATGGTGATTAAATTGGGTTCTGAATGCGATATTCTGCACGTAGAAGGGCAAGGTTCGCTATTGCATCCGGGTTCGACGGCGACTCTGCCACTGTTGCGGGGCTCGCAGCCAACTCACTTAATTTTAGCCCACAGAGCCGGACAAACTAGCATCCGCAATCACCCGCACGTATCGATTCCCAGGTTATCAAAAGTAATTGAATTGTACGAAATGGTAGCCGCTGCGGCGGGTGCTTTTGCAGGGGGAAAAGTGAGCGCGATCGCCCTCAACACTCATCACTTAAATGAGGCAAATGCGCTGTTAGCAATAGCTGAAGTTCAAGCAGAAACGGGATTGCCTTGTACCGATCCGGTAAGGTTTGGCGCGGAGGTTTTGTGGGAGGCGATCTATAGTTAATGTTACAATTTTATCGGCTTTGTGAATGATATTTTTTTGATTAAGCGCAGAGGACGCAGAGAAAGAGAAGATAAGAAAGAGAAGATAAGAAAGAGAGAATAGAAAGTTTTATTTTTTTTTGAAGCGTTATATGCGATTACCGCGTATGCACCCCACAGCTAAAAAAACTAAGTTTCTAGGAAGGGGAGTGCGTAATTCTTGTTTAAAAAACCGGGTTGTTGCATCCATGAATGGGTATAATAAATAGTCCCGAATCGCTAGTTTAGTTTAAAAGTAAAATACAAATGATTGATAATTCTTGTTCATTACCGTCTGAATGCGCCATCCGCCCAGCCTCAGTTCAAGATATCAAATCAATTAGAAAGTTAGTTTGGAGCGCCAAACTCGATCCAACTCAGTTGCGCTGGGAGCAATTCTGGGTCATCGAATGCGAGGGAAAATTGGCAGCTTGCGGGCAGTTGCGGAACTTTGCGGGCGCGCAAGAATTGGGCAGTTTGGTGGTGGCGAAAGATTGGCGCGATCGAGGTTTGGGAAGCTACCTCACAAAATATTTAATTCAACAAGCTACAGAACCGCTATATTTAGAATGTTTGGGAAAGCGACTCGCATCATTTTATACTCGCTTTGGCTTCGTAGAAGTTTGCGTACAAGAATTGCCGCAGTCGCTTAAATTCAAGTTCGGTTTGTCTCAATTAGCTAAAACTTTCTTCAGAATTCCTGTAACAATTATGCAGTATCAAGCAAATTTTATAAAGTGAAGGCTAGGGTATACAGCGGTTCCCGCTGTAATTTAGTACAATTACTCAATAACTAAGGAGTGCAATATGTCTGGCTTTCCCGATTATCAACAATATGATGGTTTAGGCTTGGCTGAGTTAGTACAAGCAAAGCAAGTTACTCCAGCCGAGTTATTGGATGCAGCGATTGCCCGGATTGAAGCGTACAATCCAGTAATTAATGCTGTCATTTGCAAAATGTATGAACAAGCAAGGATGTTAGTCAATCATGACTTGCCAGAGGGTTCATTCAAAGGCGTCCCTTTTCTATTAAAAGATTTGAGATCGATGTATGCGGGTGTTCCTACCAGTAGTGGCAATCGTTTACTTAGAAATATATCAGCCAGCCATGATAGTGAATTGGTGAGACGTTTCAAAGCAGCAGGAGTTGTCATTTTAGGTAAGACAAATACTCCAGAATTTGGTATTACACCCTACACCGAACCTCAGACTTGGGGAGTGACTCGCAATCCTTGGGACTTGGAGCGTACACCAGGAGGGTCTAGTGGAGGTTCTGCGGCCGCGATTGCAGCAGGAATGGTTCCCATAGCTGGGGCGGGGGATGGCGGCGGTTCTGCCCGAATTCCAGCATCTTGTTGTGGCATTTTTGGACTAAAACCCAGTCGGGGGCGTATTCCCACTGGTCCGATTGCAGGTGAATTGTGGCGTGGATTTTCAACTGAAACGGTGCTAAGTCGTTCTGTTCGCGATAGTGCAGCTATGCTGGATGCAATCAGTGGTTCTGATGTGGGAGCCACCTATTTATCTCCGCCACAGGTAAGACCCTATTTGGACGAAGTTACGACTGCACCAGGAAAACTTCGCATTGCTTTTACCACTCATCCATTTTTGGGTGATGCGGTTCATGAAGATTGCATAGAGGGATTGAAAGCAACCATTAAATTACTTCAAGAACTTGGGCATGAAGTTGTAGAAGATCGGCCTAAATTTGATGGAGAAGCTTTTGCCTTAAATTTTATGAGAATTGTTGTTGGGGAAACTCGTGCAGATATTGAGTGGGCGGCTAAATCAACACAACGAAAAGTGACTGCTGAAGATTTTGAATTAGGGACTTATTGTTTAGGCCTGTTAGGTGAGGCTTTGAGTGCGGCTGACTATGCTAAAGCAGCTCGTCAATTACAGGTAGAGGCACGGAAGATAGGCCCATTTTTTGAACAATATGATGTTTTGCTGACTCCCACCCTTTCTCAACCTCCAATTCCTATTGGTTCACTTCAACCGTCATCAGGGAAAGAATTTTTGATGAATTTGGTTGCGAGAACAAATGCAAGCTGGTTACTGAAAGTCATGAAAGTGATTGAGCCTCTCGCCAGACAAGTCTTTAACTTCACTCCCTATACAGCACCATTCAATGTAACAGGGCAGCCTGCAATGTCTGTGCCTTTGTATTGGAATGAAGCAGGTTTACCTGTTGGGATGCAGTTTGTGGGAAAATTTGGGATGGAAGCTACACTTTTTCGGTTAGCTGGTCAATTGGAGTATGCTAAACCTTGGAGCCATCGCCTACCCATCATCAAGTTAACAAATCGCTGAACCGGAACGGAATGTAGAAAGAGGTAGGTACAAATCAATATCGCATGGAGAGGGCGGGTGAGTTGCCAAGTTTACTTAGCTTGTATCATAGATCCACTTACGGGCCGCTAATGGCGCACAGAGTGTCAGAAACCGGGTTTTTAGAGGTTTGGTGCGTAAGTTACGGACTAGATATTTATGGATATTCCGGATTGGGAGATCGAGACTGCGTAAGTTCATGATTCACCGTTTGCGGTAGTCCAGTTAGCTAAATTGGCACAGCTACAAGCCTGATAGCTAGGCAAAAACCGTTGCAAAACCGTTGTTTGCAGGTTGGAAAGTGTCCTGTGCCAGTACCAGACTCGGAAAGTGGACTGGCGATCGCACCAAAGACATTCGACTCCTGGCAAATTAGTAAGTGTAAAGCAAGTGAGTCACACCCCAATCAAAACATACAACCCAAAAATAAAACATTTTCACAGCAGTAGTAATGCGGAATCAGTCAATCTCTAATGTAGCTAACCACATCTACCCTTAAGGTAAATCCCACCAACGGCTCAACAACGAAATCCGTAATTCAATACCTCGGAATTACTGGATTTATACTCCCCGCAACCGCTTCTGAAATCCCCTCAACATTTCAAAAAATCTTGGGTTTTTATCCTGATAAAACCACGGAAGGCAAGAACAATGAAATATCAAGGTAATCAATCTTAACAGAGGAAATGCAGCCTCTCAAATAGCATAAACAGACAATTACACATCCCTATATTTTAACACCACAGGAGTAAATATCATGTTCAACGTAGTAAAAGCCTTCGGCTCTATTTTCTCTACCCAAGGATACAGCACAGCTAACAATATGCTTATCAAAAATTACGTCAACACCAATTTTAACTACTTCAACGAAGAAGCAGTCGTTGATGAATCGATTTACCCGAATCAAACAGGTCGCGTCCGCTTCCAAGGTAGCTGGTGGCCCGCACGTTGCGATCGCCAAATCACACTCACACCTGGAGACACGGTTTATGTCATCGGCGTTGACAACATCACTCTGTTAGTTTCCCTCGCTCCTGCAGACTAAATCAGAGCATGAGAGACCTGGTAATCAATTTCAACCAGGGAATGCTACTTTTCAAAGAACACAAAATAGGCGATTAAACTTCGATATATTTTAACACAAAAGGAGTCAACAAAATGTTTAACGTAGTAAAAGCTTTCGGTTCTATTTTTTCTCCTCACACCTACAGCACAAAAAACAATCTCTTAATGGATAACTACATCAACACCAATTTTAACTACTTCAACGAAGAAGCAGTCGTTGATGAATCGATTTACCCGAATCAAACAGGTCGCGTCCGCTTTCAAGGTAGCTGGTGGCCCGCACGGTGCGATCGCCAAATCACCCTCACACCTGGAGACACGGTTTTTGTCATCGGCGTTGACAACATCACTCTGTTAGTTTCCCTGGCTCCTGCAGACTAAATCACAACTCGCTCCAAACTGCCTAACTTTTCACAACCATATCTGATTTCGGCAGGGTTTATGCAAATAAACCCTGCCTTTTATATGCTTAAATAAGCTTAGACACTCGCTAACCATATTGAAACCAGTGAACTTTCAATCAGTCATTGCCACCTTAAACAAATTCTGGAGCGATCGAGGATGCCTGATCGCGCAATCCTACGACACAGAAAAAGGTGCAGGAACCATGAATCCCCACACCTTTCTCAGAGCAATCGGCCCCGAACCTTGGTCAGTCGCCTACATCGAACCCTGTCGCCGCCCCACCGACGGACGCTACGGCGAAAATCCCAACCGCTTCCAACATTACTATCAGTATCAAGTTTTAATTAAACCCTCTCCTCCCAACATCCAAGACATCTATTTAGACTCCCTCAGAGCATTAGGAATTTGCCCAGAAGACCACGACATTCGCTTCGTAGAAGATAACTGGGAATCGCCCACCCTCGGAGCTTGGGGCGTGGGCTGGGAAGTCTGGCTCGATGGCATGGAAATCACCCAATTTACCTACTTTCAACAGTGCGGTAGCATTGATTGTCGCCCCGTCTCTATTGAAATTACCTACGGACTAGAACGCCTCGCAATGTATCTCCAAGAAGTCGATGCGATGACGAAAATTCAGTGGAAAGATGGCATCACTTACGGCGACGTTCACCTGCAAGGAGAAATAGAACAGTGTACTTATAACTTTGAAGCTTCCAATCCCGAATTGCTCTTTACTTTATTTGGATTGTACGAGCAAGAAGCTGAACAATTGACCAAAAAAGGATTGGTTTTACCCAGCCTTGATTATGTGTTAAAATGTTCTCACACTTTCAATTTACTCGATGCTAGAGGCGTGATTTCGGTAACGGAAAGAACTCGGTATATCACCAAAATTCGCAACTTGGCGCGGCGAGTTGCTCAGCTTTATTTGGAACAGCGCGAAAAGCTGGGTTTTCCTTTAGAAAAATCTGTAAAAGTGTGAGAAGGAAAAGGGTCACGACACGGATACACGGATGAATTTAGTTGCGATCGTCCTCGACTCATACCAATTTTATAGGTCGTTTCAGAGAATTCCGATCCCCCCTAACCCCCCTTAATAAGGGGGGGACAAGATTCCGATAAAAGTCCCCCTTCTTAAGGGGGATTTAGGGGGATCGAAATATGTGCAATTTTTTGGGATTTTTAATGAATTCAATGCCTAATTATTCGGAAAATAATACAGAAATAACTCCTCAACTGCGAATTGACGGTGTAAGTTTGAAAACACCGATCGCCTCAAGTTATTTGTTGGACAATATATCGTTTCAGGTACATAAGGGCGATCGCGTGGCAATTGTTGGCCCTTCAGGTGCGGGGAAAACAACGCTGTTGCGACTGCTAAATCGGCTCAGCAGTCCTAGCAGCGGCTCCATTTATCTGGAAAATACAGAATATCGCCAAATACCTGCGATCGAACTCCGCAAACAAATCACCCTCATCCTGCAAGAATCCAAGCTTTTGGGAATGTCGGTGCGAGAAGCATTGGCTTATCCTTTGAAGCTGCGGGGCGTGACTGCATCAAACATTGCTGAGAGAATTAGCGGGGCGATCGAACAACTGCACATACCCCAAGAATGGCTCGATCGCACCGAATTGCAGCTTTCCACAGGCCAAAAACAGCTTGTGGCGATCGCCCGCGGCATCATCCTGCAACCAAAAATCTTGCTTTTAGACGAGCCAACATCCGCCCTAGACGCTGGAAAAGCCGCCCACCTTTTGCAAGTATTGACACAGCTAACAAACGGCCAAACCACAATTGTAATGGTTAACCATCAATTAGAATTAGCTGAGCAATTTAGCACGCGAATTCTGCATTTACAGCGCGGAAAGCTCATTGAAGATTTGCCCTCTCATCAAATAAATTGGGTGCAACTGCGGCAAAATTTAATCCAAGCAGAAGCAGAAGCCCAACAAGAATGGTAAACAAGCTCAAAAACACTTTCTGCGACGGGTTGCGTAATTAATTTGGATGTTTTAACCGCAGAGGGCGCAGAGGGCGCAGAGAAAGAGAAGATAAGAGGGAAAGAGAGAAGTTTACCAGTTGTTGAGGATTCCTAGAGAGAGAGACAGTCAGATATTAGCTTTGGGAATCTTGTTTAATGTTGGCATTTGTGATTTGACGCTAAATCGCTAGTGCGGAATTAAACCCATTTTTTGATAAAGTGGTCGGATTAAGTTTTTTAAAGCTGGCAACTGTTTGGTAAAAACTATGGAGCCTAAAATACAAATTATACCTCCAATGATGACTGTATAGGGAGCGCCGATATAATTTGCCAATCCGCCTGCAACTAAATTCCCAAACGGTGTCACTCCAAAAAATGCCATCGTGTATATGCTCATCACTCTTCCGCGTTTGTCGTCTTCCACAATTGTTTGCAAAAATGTGTTTCCTCCTGCAAATTGGATAATGAAACCAAAGCCAACGAACAACATCATGATTAATGACAGCCACAAGACGCGGGACAAACCAAAACCTATTAATCCGAATCCCATAATTGCCGGTGAAATCGCAATCCATTTGCCGAGGCCAATTATACTTTTGCGCGAAATCAAATAAATCGCCCCCGCGAAGGCGCCGACTCCCGAAGATGCCATCAAAAAGCCGAGGGTTTGTGCGTCGCCGTGCAGGAGTTTGGTGGCAAAAATTGGGACTAAAACTGTGTGGGACATTCCGGCTAAACTGACTAATGCTAATAGCAGTAAAATTGCTCGAATCGGGGGAAACCCGAAGGCATAAACGAATCCTTCTTTTAATCTTTGTAAGGGTTTGGTATTAGTTGCTGCAATTTTACGGGGTTTGATTTGCATCGCTAATAAGCCTGCAATTACAGCAATGTAGCTGAGTCCGTCAATAAGAAAGCAATAACTTGCGCCGACTGTAGCTATCAGCAAACCTGCCATTGCTGGGCCGATTAGTCTGGCTGCGTTGAACATCGAAGCATTAATGGCGATCGCATTTGCTAAATCTTCTTTCTTTTCTACAAGTTCCGGTACAAAAGCTTGCCGTGCCGGCGCGTCAAAGGCGTTAATTGCGCCTTGAAAGAAACTCAGTACCAGGATCTGCCAAATGTTAACGACTCCTGTTAGTGCTAAAAATGCTAGCGCTAAGGATTGAACCATCGCTAATATTTGAGTGGCAATTAGGACTCGGTGGCGGTTCCAGCGATCGATAAAAACTCCTGCAAAAGGCAGTAAAATTAATGTAGGTATTTGACTTGTAAATCCCACCACGCCGAGCATCCAAGGTGAATCGCTCAAATTGTAGACAAGCCAAATAGTAGCGACTTGCGTCATCCAATTCCCAATTAGGGAGATGCCTTGTCCGGCAAAAAACAGGCGATAATTTCTTGATCGCAGCGCTGGAGGAAGTTTTATTGTTTTGATTTTTGCTAGTAGATTCATGCTGCAAGTACGGCTAAAGCAATCCTATTTGATTGGTAAACATTTTTTAGGGTAGCGCCCCTGGGTCTACCCCTAATTAGCGAAGGGCAACCATCGGGAGACTGCCCCTAGACTCATTATTACCAATCATTGAGAATTGCGATATGAGCCGAAGGTTCTATTTTACTACTCCCGAAAACCCGGATTTGAGTATGGTTAAGTTTTTGCTCGAAGGAAAACGATCGCAACAGTTAAATTTTTCTGTCGCGATCGCTTGACTAACGAGAAATTCCGTCCCCTAACTCTTGCCTCAATTAATGCTCAACAGCCAAGTACCGAGGTAACGCAGCAAGGGAACGTCTCCGGGGGTGCGGATGCGGACGTTGAAATGGTACATTCCGCCGGGAGATGGGTTTCTGACGTTCGAGAGTACAACCTCAACATTGTTGCCTGCAGGAATTGGTTCTTTGGGATAAATTTCTATGAAACGATTTTCTTTGTCCCAGATTACTTCTTGCAATTCTATTGTTTTGTCTTTGACGCGCACTTTAATGTCTTTTTGGTCAAATTCGCCTTTGTAGTAGTCTGGATAGGATATGTTCAGTTGGGCGATCGCCAAACTTACTTTCTTGGAAGGAATTCGCAGCCGATATCTATCGCCACTCATCCCGGCTGTACCGTAATCCAAACGATAGTTTAATTGGTTAGCGCGCTCGGGGCCTCCGAAAATTGTCAATCCTGGCATGGACTGAGCTAAACTGATGGCGGGTAATCCAGCCACCAAGCAACCTGTAACCGCTAGTGCTGAAAATAATCGTCGCATAACAACTCCTCTAATTAAACTCTTGGTGAACCTTAAATATTGCTCGCCCGAAATTTGCGATCGTGCCTACAATATATCGAATCTCTCAGCAATTTGATGAGGGCGAGGGACCTCCGGCTGAGGTCACTTTTTTTTGCGTAATTTTTGCGTAATACTGATAACTGACATTCAAACTACAGAATTAGGCGACATAAAATCATATCATAATCGGTGGCAAACTTAACAATATAGCGAATTTGAATGTATAAGATAAGTTAAAGATACGGGTCGAATTTGGGCGATCGGCTTTAGTATCAACGAGAGAAGTTTAGGGCAACGGCTGCTTCAATGTAAAGCAAGGCATCGGGCGATTAAAAATCGCACTTCAAGAAACCTGCGTAGGCAGGTTTTGTCTGTGTAGACGCGGTTTCAACCGCCCTGGGAAGGCTTAAATAAGGAGAGTTCATGAAATTAGCGATCGCAAAAGAAATAGCAGCAGGCGAACGCCGGGTGGCTTTAGTACCCGACGCTGTAGCCCGATTAGTCAAACAGGGCGTAGAAGTTTGGGTTGAAGCCGGTGCCGGCGCACAATCCTTTTTCTCGGATCTTGCTTACGAAGAAGCGGGAGCTCAGGTTGTCGCCGATACCGCTAGGGTGTGGGGCGAAGCCGATGTCGTCGTGAAAATCGGAGTCCTGCAAGAATCAGAAGTTCATCAACTCCGGGAAGGAGGCGTTTTCATCGGATTTTTGAATCCTCTGGGAGATCCAGCTTTAGTGCAGCGTTTAGCCGATCGCAAAGTAACTGCATTCAGCATGGAAATGATCCCGCGCACCAGCCGCGCTCAAAGCATGGATGCGCTGTCATCTCAGGGCAACGTTGCCGGTTACAAAGCGGTACTGATCGCAGCCGCAGCTTTGCCAAAGTATTTTCCGATGCTGACAACGGCGGCGGGTACAATTCGCCCCGCGAAAGTATTGGTAATGGGTGTGGGCGTTGCGGGCTTGCAGGCGATCGCCACGGCGCGTCGTTTGGGTGCGGTAGTCGAAGCCTTCGACATCCGCCCGGAAACAAAAGAACAAGTACAAAGTTTGGGGGCTAAATTCCTTGATGTCGAACTCAAGGAAGAAACCGTCGCCGCCGGAGGCTATGCAAAAGAACTATCAGAAGCAGCCAAAGAATACACCCGCCAAGTGCTCACCCAACACGTCAGCGCTTCCGATGCAGTTATTACAACCGCTCAAGTTCCCGGCAGAAAAGCACCTATTTTAGTTACTAGAGAAATGGTTTCTCAAATGAAGCCCGGATCGGTAATTGTTGACCTCGCGGGCGAACAAGGCGGCAATTGCGAATGCACGGAAGCGGGGAAAGATGTTGAATGGAACGGCGTTAATGTCATCGGCCCGATTAATGTGCCCTCGTCTATGCCTGTCCACGCTAGCGAAACTTACTCGAAGAATATCTCGGCTTTAGTTCAGTTGATGCTGAAGGATAAGGAACTCAATTTGAATTTTGAAGACGATATCATTGCTGGTGCTTGCGTTGCCCGCGATGGTGAGATTAGTAATCAGCGAGTGCGGGATGCTTTGGCGGCTGAGGCTGAAGCCGTCAGTTAGATTCTGTCGTTATGAGGCAAAGTCCGGCAGTCCGATAGTCCGGCAGTCCGATAGTCCGATAGTCCGATAGTCCGGCAAGGCAAGGGTTGAAACCCCTGCCTCAAAGCTCAAGTCCTCTGAAGAGGACTTAAGAACTGATTAAATATCTCCAAAAAAGGCTTTTTTGAACAGGCTTTCCGGCCCGTTCCACAAGAAGAATTCTTGGAGATGTCTATTAGTCCTCTTAAGAGGACTTGGGCTATGAGTCAGGGAATTCATTCCCTGGCGGACTGGCGGATGCAACCGGGAACGAGTTATTTCCAATTACCAATTACCAATTGTTATGGCAGAAGGATTGATTGCAGGTTTAGTGGTGTTTACTCTAGCGTCGTTTGTGGGATTTGAAGTAATTAATAAAGTCCCGCCGACGCTGCACACACCTTTGATGTCGGGATCGAATGCGATTTCGGGAATTGCCGTTTTAGGCGCAATTCTGATTTCTGGCCAAGGCAATGTGACTGTTACTTCGATTTTGGGGACAATCGCGATCGCCCTAGCCACAATTAACGTTGTCGGCGGTTTCTTAGTAACCGATCGAATGCTGCAAATGTTCAAGAAAAAAGAGGTTAAAGCGTGAGCGATTTTCTGCCCAGTGGCATTCAACTAGGTTATTTAGTTGCCGCATCTTTGTTTATTATCGGTTTGAAACAGTTGGGTTCCCCTGCAACTGCGCGTCAAGGGAATGTGTTAGCTGCGATCGGGATGTTAATTGCGATCGTCGGTACGTTGCTGGAAAAGCAAGTAGTCAGCTACGAATTGATTGCTGTCGGAATTATCGTCGGTTCCATTTTGGGAACAATTATGGCGAATACCGTGGCGATGACGGATATGCCGCAGATGGTGGGTTTGCTTAACGGTTTCGGGGGCGCGGCTTCTGCACTCGTTGCTGTGGGCGAATTCTGGCGCTATCTCAGCATCCCGGAATCGCCAACTCCAGACGCGACAATCACTATCCTTTTGGGTGTGCTGATTGGCGGAATTACTTTCACTGGTAGCCTTGTGGCGTTTGCGAAACTGCAAGAATTGCTACCGGGTGCGCCCATGACGTTTCCGCTGCAACAGCCGTTTAATGCCATGCTGGCGATCGCACTTTTAGCCGGCAGCGGTTATATGCTGACGAACCCGGAAAATGTGCCGGTATTCCTCGGTTTGGTGGCGATTTCCAATATTCTGGGAATCATGTTCGTGCTCCCGATTGGCGGTGGCGATATGCCGGTGGTGGTGTCGCTGCTTAACTCTTATTCGGGGATTGCGGCGAGTGTGGCTGGGTTCATTTTGATGAACAATATGCTGATTATCGCTGGTGCATTGGTGGGCGCGTCGGGGATTATTTTGACGCAAATCATGTGCAAGGGGATGAATCGATCGCTTTCTAGTGTGCTGTTTAGCGCCTTTGGTAGCGGTGGCGGTAGTGCTGCGGGTGCTGCTGGGGCTGCTGGTGATGCGATCGACAAAACTGTTCGCAGCATCAATCTCGAAGAAAGTGCGATGATGTTGGGTTATGCGCGATCGGTTGTAATTATTCCCGGTTACGGGATGGCTGTAGCGCAAGCACAGCACGCTGTGCGCGAGTTAGCCGACGGTTTGGAAAAAATGGGTGTTGACGTGAAATACGCGATTCACCCGGTGGCTGGGCGGATGCCGGGGCACATGAATGTGCTCTTAGCGGAAGCAAACGTGCCTTATCCGCAGTTGTACGATATGGACGATATCAATCCGCAGTTTGAAGAAACGGATGTGGCGTTGGTAATCGGGGCGAATGATGTGGTGAATCCGGCGGCGCGTCACGATACGGCGAGCCCGATTTATGGGATGCCGATTTTGGAGGTTGATAAGGCCAAACATACGATCGTGATTAAGCGCGGGATGAGTGCTGGTTTTTCCGGTGTAGATAATGAGTTGTTCTACAAGGATAAGACGATGATGTTGTTTGGTAGCGCTAAGGATGTGGTTGCCAAATTGGTTTCTGAGGTGAAGCAGTTGTAGGATTTTGCAACCGCAGATGAACGCGGATTAACGCGGATGATTAAACCCGGTTTCTTGGAGAAACCGGGTTTTTGTTTGGAGTTTGTTTTGGTGTTGTTTTATGCAATGCTAGCTTTGTTCACATATTCACTGGAAATCGGTGTATGTGAAAATCCTTGTTCTCTGGCTTTTTGAAACCATTTTTCTGCTTCAGTGCGATCGGCTGTTACACCATCAGCACCGCATAGATAAATTCCTGCTAAGTTGTTTGAGGCAACACCATAGCCTTGCTCAGCGGATTTGATGTACCATTTAATTGCTTCTAATATCATCCTTTCTCGACCTAATCCTAAATGGTACATACTGGCAATTATGCACTGGGATTCAGCATTTCCTTGTTCTGCTAGTGGTTTTAACAAGGTAAAGGCTTGGGTATAATCTTGGTTATTAAAAGCGGCTAGACCTTTTTCTAAGTCAGGCATTAACGGTCATTAATAAATTCAATATACTATAATAGCATTAAACCAATTCAGGAAACATTACCATGAACAGACAAAAAATACTTCTAGATCCGGTTTTACCAACAGAAGCAGAAACAAAAGCTATCAAATTGTTGGATAAAATGCTATGTCTCAAGACAGAAAGTGGTGATGCTGAGACATCCAAAGTAAAATTGGTGGAAGTTGGCGGGGAAGCGATCGCACTTCCTGAATCACTCTATCAATTGTTGTGTCAAGCTGCACATTTAATGGCGGCTGGTAAAGCAGTATCTTTAGTGCCTATTGAGCAAGATATGACTGTTGAAGAAGCTGCGACTTTGCTCAATGTGTCGCCACAATTTGTAGTCAAATTGCTCGATGATGGGGAAATTGCCTATGGAAAAGTAGGAAACCAGCGGCGGATAAGTTTGGCAAGTGCGATCGCCTATAAACAGCAGCGTAGTGTTAAGCGCCGTGAAATTCTCAAGGAATTAGCTGAGTTTAGCCAAGAAGAGGAATTGCATGAGACTAGAGTATACAGCTAGCAGGTTGATTCCGATTTTTGCAGATAAGATTCAACGTTATTATCAGAATATTTCGTAGGTTGTAGTGAAGGGCGATCGCTATGCAGCCGATTCTTGATTTCAGAAGCATCTGCTGTCTCAAAAAATAGTTCCAGCGCCTCGATCAGATTCCGTCGCGCTTCTTCTATATTGTCACCTTGGCTGGCAATATCGAGTTCCGGGCAAAGGGATACATATCCGTCGCCTTCTCGTTCAATAATTGCTGTCAACTGTTGTGTTGACTTCATAATTTGAAGTGGCGGACTGCCAAGCTCAAACAATTATAGTTTTACTTGAGATTATATCACATCTTTCGCTGTTCGGTGTATAGGGCGATCGCCCTATACAATGCTAGCTTGGTTTAAATAGTCACGGGCGATCGGTGCTAGTCAAATATACCTGCGATCGGAGATTTTTTAAATATAAGGAAATCCTAAAGAATTAATAGAAATGCAAAAATTGTACTAACCTTAGAGCTAAAGTCAAGTAAATTAAAAATTTTTCAACTATGTCAGATCAACCTTTTAATATCCGACAACTCAATGACCTAGATTATGACGAAGCAGAACCACTCCTGGAAGATTATCAGGAAACGCTAATCGAGCTATTTGTCAATTCTCCCGAAGGAGAAGAATACTGTAAAACTTATCCAGACGTTGGATTTTGGATCTCGCAGTTCATTTATTACGGTTTCGGCTATGAAGGTTTTACGCTGCCTCGCATGAAAGTGGAAGATGTGGCAACTGTAGTCGAAGAGTTGTTTCCCAGGAAAGTCAGTTTGCTTTCGCCGGAAGAAGGTGAAAATGCTATCCCGGAATTATTGGCGTTCTGGCAATTTTTGAAGCGAGAATTTAAACTGCGAAATGCCACTTCAATTATCAAATACCTGCGGGATATCGAGCCGGAATTTAAGGATATTATGGAAGATTCCTCTAAATTTGGATTTGCCAAATCCTTTGTAACGCTCGGTCATCAAGCAGGGTTTGATATGAGTACGGGGGAAGGTCTAACACAATTTCAGGAGATATATAATGCCAGCATTGCTCCTATAATGGCAGCTAAAAACTCTGATACATCGGGATTTTCCAGCAAACCGATAAGTGGTAGTGGTGTCAATGAATCTAAAGCAAGTAAAGAAAAACAAAAAAAAGCAAAAAATACGGCGGCTGAATCGAGAAAACGCAACCGCACTAAGAAAAAATGAGGTTTAGCAAGTATCTATCCTCACTTTACTCTTCTTCTGATTCTTCTCAGCATCCTGTTAGCTTCTTCCCTCCCGCGCAACTTCCAAACTAATAAATAACATATCAACTGAAACCCGAATATCCCTAATACGATCGCACTTTCTTCCGGTGAGTTGGTAGTTCTATCGAACTTCCCACTCTTCGGACTTGCTTGGATGTTGTTAGTTCGATCGATCGTGCGATCGTCCGCTTGCAAGCTAAAATTGTGTTGTTCGATCGCATTACTATTTTTAAATTTTCGATCTATTTCTTGAAATGACTTCGCCTGTTCGCAGCTTGTTAAGGATAATCCCATAAGGATAAAAATTAGGAAATAACAGCGACATTTCATGATTTTTACCTTGCTGTCAGCGAAAAAGAGAATAAATCCATATAGGGCTTACTGACTCCGACAAAGAAACCTGGTTTCTGGGCCCCTATCTCCAGGACTATTCTATCTACTATAATAGCATTAAACGAATTCAGGAAACATTTCCAAACTCAACCAGGAAACTGATTCAATGCCGTCTCTATCTTTTGATGCTTACCTCAAGTCAATTCAAAATAACCTGCAAAAAGGTAGCGAGCGCAGCCATTATCCAGCGCTGAAAAATTTGCTGGATGACTCAGACAAGGGCATTGATGCCGTCATTGAAGAAAAAGGAAACAAGGCAGGGATTCCAGACTTTACCGTGCGGCGGCGGGAACTACTGGTGGGTTATGTAGAAGCCAAAGACGTTGGGCTAGATTTGGATCAGATAGAAAAATCGGAGCAATTGCAGCGGTATATAGAAGCGTTTCCGAATCTAGTATTGACTAATTATTTAGAGTTTCGTTGGTATGTGAATGGGAAGCGCAGGCAGAAGGAAATTTTAGCAGATCGTAATGAGAATAAGTTGCAAATAAGGGCTACAGAAAAAATTGCGGCTCTGTTAGATCAGTTTATCAATTATACAGTCGAGATTATCAGCAGTCCTGAAGACCTGGCGCGACAGATGGCGAGGTTGACGAAGGCAATTCGGTTAGCAACAACAACTGCGCTGGAGGGAGAAAGGAAAGACGGCGAATTGCATCAACTGAAACAGGGCTTTAGTGAGGTGTTGTTGCCCGATTTGAATGATGCTGACTTTGCTGATATGTATGCTCAGACGATTTCTTATGGGTTATTTGCGGCAAGAGTTGGTCATGCTCAAAATCCAGGGTGTGAACCGTTTACTCGGCGCACGGCGGGCACGTATATTCCGGCAACAAACCCATTTTTGAAGCGATTGTTTAATACGATCGTCGAAACGGATGCAGTCAGTCAGATCGATTGGGCGATCGACGATTTGGTGCAATTGCTGTCTCAGGTTGATATGGGCAGCATTCTCGAAAACTTTGGGCAGCGCACTCGGCAAGAAGACCCGGTGGTGCATTTTTATGAAACGTTTTTGGCGGCGTATAACGCAGCTTTGCGAAAGAGTCGAGGGGTTTATTATACACCGGAACCTGTGGTGTCGTTTATTGTGCGATCGGTTGATGCCATTCTCAAAGACCGCTTCGATTTGCCATTGGGATTAGCGGATAACGCCAAAGATCCAGTAACACAAAAGCCGAAAGTTCAAATTCTCGACCCTGCAACGGGGACAGGTACATTTTTGTATGAAGTGGTCAAGCAAATTTACCGCAATTTAGAAGAAATTGGCATGGCGAATCAGTGGGATAGCTATGTGCGAGATAATTTGCTGAATCGATTGTTTGGATTTGAGTTATTGATGGCTCCCTATGCCATTGCTCACCTGAAGCTAGGGCTAGAACTTCAAGAACTTGGTTACAAATTTAAGGGCAAACAACGATTAGGCATTTACCTCACGAATACGCTGGATGAAGCACTGAAAAAGTCAGAGATTTTGTTTGGTCAGTTTGTCGCAGAGGAAGCAAACGAAGCTTCGACGGTGAAGCGAGATGTGCCTGTGATGGTGGTGTTGGGCAATCCGCCCTATTCAGGACATTCGGCAAATAAAAGCGAGTGGATCGCTGGTTTAGTTCGCGATTATTACTATGTGAACGGTTTACCGCTAGGAGAACAAAATCCTAAATATTTGCAAGATGATTATGTAAAATTTATTCGCTTTGGACAGTGGCGAGTCAGTGAGACAGGTTATGGCGTTTTAGCATTTATTACTAATAATGGTTACTTGGATAATCCAACTTTTAGAGGAATGCGTCAGAACTTGATGCAAACATTTACCGATATTTATATCTTAGATTTACACGGCAACTCGAAGAAAAAAGAACTTAGCCCTGATGGTTCACCCGATAAAAACGTCTTTGATATTCAGCAGGGTGTTAGCATCGGATTTTTTATTAAAGAACCTGGAAAAAAAGGTGTGGCAAATGTTCATCATGCTGATCTTTGGGGAGATCGAGCGACTAAGTATGAAATTTTGAATCAAAGTTGTATTGACGATGTTGATTGGAAAGTGATCGCACCTCAATTACCGTTTTATTTATTCTGTCCTCAAAACACCGACTCACTAGCAGAATATAATACAGGCTGGAAAATTACCGAAATTATGCCAGTTAACTCAACAGGGGTCAAAAGTCATCGAGATCATTTCGTATTTGATTTTGATTTATCAGAACTCCGCACGCGAATAGATAAATTTAGAGACTTAAGCATTTCAGATCAAGAAATTAGCAAAACCTATGATATTCAAGATACGAGAGATTGGAAATTAAGCCAAAGCCGACGATCGCTCAAATCAAACCCTGATTGGGAAAACTATTTTACACAATGCCTGTATGTATCGCCCGTTTGACTGGAGAGCTTATTATCACCACGAAGATGTAGTCGAACTTCCAAGAAGTGAGGTTATGCGTCACCTGATAGAAAAGGAAGAAAATTTGTGTTTAGGAGTTGGACGGCAGGGGATGGCTGTAAATGATCTTCAATGGTCATTAATCTCTGTTTCTAGCGAGCCGATAGATGTAAATATTTTTCGGAGAGGTGGTGTTAATGTTTTTCCTCTCTATCTCTACCCTGATACTACAAATCAACAAAGCAGTTTATTTGTTGAGAAATCTCCGAATCTCTCCTCAGATTTTATGAACGCAGTCCAACTAAAGCTTGGCTACATTCCCACACCAGAAGCCATCTTTTACTACATCTACGCCATCTTCCATAGCCCCACCTATCGCCAACGCTACGCCGAATTCCTCAAAATCGACTTTCCTCGTGTGCCTTTGACCAGCAACGACCAGCTATTCAAAGACTTGGGTGCAAAAGGTCAGGCATTGGTAGACCTGCACCTGATGAAATCGAAAAAGCTGAATAAGCTGATTACTAAAATGAGTGGCGATGGTGACAATGCCGTTACCGAAGTTACCTATAAACCCGCAGAACAACGAGTTTATATCAACAAAACCCGCTATTTTGAAGGCATCGCCCCGAAGTTTGGGAGTTTAAAATTGGCGGTTATCAGGTTTTAGACAAATGGCTCAAAGACCGTAAGAAAGCCAAACGCACTTTATCCTTTGATGATGTACTGCACTATCAAAAGGTGGTGGTTGCGCTCAAAGAAACCATGCAACTGATGGTAGAAATCGATCTACTGATTCCTGGTTTTCCCCTAGAGTAAAGTTTATGAGATCGTAAAAAATGACACTGAAAGAATTAGAAAAACAACTCCTTGCCTTAACTCCCGCTGAAAAAACTCAGGCAATACAGCTATTAGTTCAAAGTTTAAGCAATACTTGGCAAGGAATCGAAAAAACTCCCGGCGTGTGTGGTGGGGATGCTAGAATTGCCAAGACTCGCATACCTATTTGGTCGCTGGTAAATTATCGCATTCTGGGTGCAAGTGATGTGCGGATTTTGCAAGACTTTCCTCATTTGAGTGCAGCAGATTTGGCGAATGCTTGGGCTTATGCTGAGGCCCACCCAGAGGAAATTGAAGCTGCGATCGCTAGAAACGGGGAAGCCTAAAACATGGCGCGAATTTGCTATAATCTAACTAATATCAAATCCGAGCGATCGCACTTATGACTATACAAGAATTAGAAACTCAAGTCTTAACCTTAAATCTCGCTGATAAAGCTAAACTAATCAGTATCCTAACTCAAAATTTAACCAACGGTTCTTTAGGCATTAAAAAGACTCCCGGTGTCTGTGGAGGGGATGCCTGTGTCGGCAATACTCGCATACAAGTTTGGGTACTGGTGGGTTATCGCCGTCTCGGATGCAGCGATGCGGAACTTTTTAAGTGCTATCCCCATTTGACTGCGGCTGATTTAGTCAATGCTTGGGCTTATGCTGATGCTTACCCAGAAGAAATTGAACAAGCAATTAGAGAAAATGAGGAAGCCTAAAACATGGCGCGACTTTATGCAGACGAACAGTATCCGTTGCCAGTAGTTGAGTTTCTTCGACCTTTAGGTCACGATGTATTAACAGTTCAAGAAGCCGGAAACGCAGGATTAGGAATTCCTGATGAGGATGTATTGGCTTTTGCAGTGAGTAATGAGCGAGCAGTTTTGACTCTCAATCGAGGGGATTTCATTCGACTGCATCGCTCACAACCCAACCATGCTGGTATTATCATTTGTACTCAAGATAGCAACTGGGAAAGACAGGCGACCCGAATTAATGAGGCTATTTCTGCGATCGATACTTTGAACGGTAAATTGATTCGAGTTAACCGTCCTTCGACATGAAAAAAAGCCGATCGCCCTTCCCGCCCCAAAAACCCTATAATTAAATCCCCAATTGCTCCCAATATTAGGTAAAATTATTGGCGTGTCTGAGGATAAACTATATGCGCTGGGTTCGATATATTGCGATCGCGATCGTCAATGGTTTCGGTGTCGTCATCGGTATTATTTGGGTTGCAGTCCCCACAACAGTGGCTCAACCTTCCCTAAACTACCAACTCGCACTCTCCGGGCGACAGTCAGAGGGCGCAAATCCGCAATCCCTTTCCGAACTCTACAAATTGCGCGATCGCCTGAAAGTACAATTAGATAACCTTGCCAAAAATCCCGACAGCGCCCCGTTTCCTGCTGAACTTTGGAAATCAGCAATCCACCGCCAGCAATCCCAAACTCTGACGCAGCAACTCGAAAACGTTCAAAGTCAGATTCAAATAGAAGAAAGAGCCAAATATAATTGGGACGAGGCTGCTAAATTTGCCGCCCAAGCAGTCTTAATTGGACGCACTTCTAATCCTTCTTCTGCTACTTGGGAACAGTCGCAACGCCTGTGGCAAATTGCTATCAATACGCTGCGACTCATTCCTCACGATTCTTTTTTGGCCGATGGGGCGATCGACAAAACCATCGAATATCAAGGAAACCTCAGTGTCGCTACCTATGAAATGCAAGTTGCACGTTCAGTTGAGAAAATTAGAGCCGAGGAAGAAGAGATAAGAGAGCGAGCTCGCAAAGAGCAAGAGAAAAAAGAATTTGCTCGTCGAGAAATAGAGAGAAAAGAGCAAGAGAAAAAAGACCGGGCTAGAAAAGAACTAGAAAGGCAAGAGTTTGAGAAGCAAGAATTAGCCCGTAAAGAGCTTGAAAGGCAAGAATTAGCCCGTAAAGAACTAGAAAGGCAAGAGTTTGAAAAGCAAGAATTAGCCCGTAAAGAACTTGAAAGGCAAGAATTCCAAAGGCAAGAGTTAGCTAGACAAGAACTTGAAAGGCAAGAAGCAGCCAGGAAAGAACTGGAAAGACAAGAACTTGAAAAGCAAGAGTTAGCTAGACAAGAACTTGAAAGGCAAGAGTTAGCCAGACAAGAATTAGCCCGACAAGAACTTGAAAGACAAGAGTTAGAGAGAAATCAAAATCAGCAAGCAACTTCTCAACCAACTCCTGAATCAACTGCAACACCAACTCCCACCCCAGTTACACCCGCCGCGTCGCCGCCGAACTTTTTCTTTGCGGGAGATACCAACAGAGATGGCCAAATTAACGAGCAAGACGAAGCTGGAAAAGAACAATGGTCTTTGTCCAAGGGCGCGCTAATTTTATTTAACGATCGCAATAACGATGGCGGTAAGATACCGACTTGGAAACAAACCAAAGTTAGCGCTCCCCGCCGTGCAGCAATGCTTTCTCAAGTTAACTTAAACCTGTCTGAAAACTTCAAAACCTCTCAGTTATTTATCACGGCTGACAGCATTGCCAGCCCTCACATCAGCGTTTTTCAGAAGACGGGCGAGGGCTGGCAACCTGTAGATATATCCGGTGCTCAACCTCTAGTTTTCAGCACGAATATTGTTTTAGGTGTCGAAGCAAAACAATTTGCTGATCGCAATTGGAACGGCACTGTTAATCTCAAAGCAACTGCCCAAAACAACGGTCAAGAAATCGCCTCCACAACAATTCAAATGGGCGTTAGTCCTTGGATAATAGCGCCCAATACAGCACCAGTAACCGAAGTTCAGGTCAGCGACAGAGGCGCAGTCAACAGCGAATTTATCTCGCAACTAAAACAAGCAGTAGAACCCACGGGCGCCAAAGTAAAAATTCTCCAGGGCGATCGCACTTGGATGCAAGATACCCAGAAAAACGGCTACGTTCAATTGCCAGAACAATCCGAAATACGCCTTTTTAATGTAGCCCTCAAAAGCAATAGCGAGCCAGAGAAAAACCCCCCTGTTAAATCAACTCAAGACCGGGATTTGAAAGTAGTGAAAATTGGCAATCCTCGTTCTTTAGACCCTGTAAGTCAGTGGTCCGACGGATACGGCAATTTGCAGGTAACACCGCCGATTCCCGGACACCCAATGGGTCGAGTTTATTACGGGAATTCGGGAAATTCTAGTTTTAATCCAGAGGTACTTGATTTTATTCAAGCTCAGAGAATTCAAGGGCCGCCAGTGGATATTGATACTTCTTGGCTTTTGACTCGCCAAGTCGATGAAATTATCAATTTTATTCCCACTCAAACTCCCGGACAATATGTAATGGCGATCGCCAGTCCCGAAGCCGGAGTTAAGCTGTTGGAAGAATTGGAGGGAAGAGGTTACGGCGATGTGGCGATCAATCGTGGTTTGAGCACTCAAACAACTGTCAGCACCGCCTTGAAAAACCGTGCTTTAATTCAACACAATCTCTATTTGCAAAATCAGAAACTTAATCCGATTATAGAGAAGTTGAAAAGAGAGTTCTTACTCGGAGACGACCAAATTGTTCAAGTTCCAGTGATGTTTGGCTACAGCGGTTATGCTTGGTGGCCGAATATGGTCAATTCGGTGCCAGTTAACGGCAAGTTGTTAGTTTCAAATCCGCGCGGGCCAATGATTGACGGGGTAGATTACACTCAGGAAAGATTGCGCCAACTGCTGCTTCCTGCTGGCGTCAGCGTTAGTTTTCTGGATGACAGGTATTATCAAGAATTGAAAGGAAACGTGCAGTCGGCGACGAATACTGTGAGGAAGCCAGAAGACCGGCCTTTTTGGCAGTCTTTGCCTAATAATTGAGTTCTGTAGTAATTTGCGAGCGCAATTTGTGCTCAATATTTACCGAAAGTTGGTAAATTGCGATCGCCCCAGCAGATAGATTTCTAGATAGACACGGACGGCATTTTGTTAATAGCCGTGCCGTATGGATGCTGTGCAGGCGATCGCACCAGTAACGTAAAATGTCTAAAAGCGGTCTTTGTAAAATAAATTTAGCCCCATGAGCGACGAACAGGAAAAAAAACAAGTTTTGACTCAGCAACCAGAAACAATTTCTCCTACCAGCGATGAGTTCGATCGCAGTGAAATTGCCAGTGCCGATGCACCTTCAGCATCAGTAGAAACTCCCGCAGAAATTGTCGCGCCAGAAGATATTTCAACCCTCATCCACGAAGCCGAAACAATTCCCCTTGGCGCCGATATCGCGCCGGAAACAACTCCACTTGCAAGTTATCCGCCTCCAACAATTCCAACTGCCAACCCTGAACCAAAACCAGCTCGCTCGTGGCAAATATTAGCAGTTTTTCTCAGCGGAATGTTAGTCGGTTCCGTCCTTAGTCTTGGCAGTTTGCTAGCGTGGAAAATGTATCAGGAAAGAGCGAACCTGCAAATCAAACTGCCCGCTGACGTACCCCTCCCCGAAAGCCCTCCGCCTGTCGCAACAGCGCCCGCCAACCGCCGGCCCGGACTTCCCCCAGCACCTGGAACTCGACTGCCCGCCACAATCTATCCGTCGCCCCGTCCCACTCAAATACCCTCTGTGTCTGGCGTTCCGCAACTTGCTTCGCCGTCACCCTCGCCGTTGCCGTTGCCTTCTCCTTCTCCTTCTCCCGCGGCGGTTGAAACCCCTGTAACCGAGCGAGTTTACTTTCAAGCTGGTGCTACGGGAACTACTCTGAGCAATAGTTTGCGAGCCAACATATCCAGGCGCTACTTACTGGAGTGCAATAGCGGCCAAAGCATGACAATTAATGTTCAAGAAGGTCAAGTTAGCGCCGCAATTATTGCTCCTAACGGTGAAAACTTAGGTACTGCTAACAGCACAGGTCAGTGGCAAGGTCAACTAGCTAGTAGCGGCGATTATACTATTGAAATTTCAGGCGATCGCCAAGCAAACTACCAAGTTAAGATTGAAGTCAAATAGCAACTATAATTGTATCAGGGGGTAGTTACACAATACATAAACCCGCCCTGGTTGCCAATTACAAATTACCCATTACTAATTACCAATGGTTGCACAAATATCTCCAAGCATCTACGAAGCAAAAACCCAAGAAATTGCCAAAGAAATACTGAAGGCAACTCAAGACAAAAAGCGATCTTTTTTCGGTCAACTGCAAGACCAAATGCGCTGGGATGACAAACTAATGGATTGGGCGATGGCTAGCCCCGGACTGCGGGTGCAATTGTTTCGATTTATTGACTGTTTGCCGGCACTCCGCAGCAAGCCGGAAATTGCCCGCCACCTGCAAGAATACCTGACCGCTGAAGAGGTAGAATTGCCCGAAGCTTTGAAAAAATTGCTCAATTTTACTAACGCTGATTCGATTCCTGGACAATTGGCTGCGACGACGGTTGCGCCTGCGGTGGAAACTTTGGCGCACAAGTATATTTCTGGGGAAAATATCAAGCAGGTAGTTAAAACTTTAGAGCGACTTCGCAAAGATAAAATGGGTTTTACAGTTGACCTTTTGGGGGAAGCTGTCATCACTGAAACTGAGGCGCAAATTTATCTTAACCGCTATTTGGAATTGATGGAGGAACTCGCGAAGGCAGCGAAGAATTGGCCGCAGGTAGATGCAATTGACAAAGCAGACGGCGAAACTCTGCCACGAGTGCAAGTATCGGTAAAGCTAACAGCTTTTTATTCTCAGTTTGACCCTTTGGATGCTAAAGGTAGTGAGGAGAAAGTAAGCGAGAGAATTCGCATTTTACTGCGCCGCGCGAAGGAGTTGGGAGCGGCCGTTCATTTCGATATGGAACAGTATGCCTACAAAAGTTTAACTCTGACAATTCTCAAAGACTTATTGTTAGAGGAAGAGTTTCGCAGTCGCACGGATATTGGAATTACATTGCAAGCATATTTGCGCGACAGTGCCCAAGATTTGCGAAACCTGATTTCCTGGGTAAAAAAACGCGGAAATCCAGTAACAGTGCGGCTGGTAAAAGGCGCTTACTGGGATCAGGAAACTATCAAAGCGATGCAGAAAGATTGGCCGCAGCCGGTCTACAATGACAAAGTTGCTACGGATGCAAATTTCGAGCAGATGACGCAGTTGCTGTTAGAAAATCACGAATATTTGTATGCAGCTATTGGCAGTCATAATGTACGATCGCAAGCGAAGGCGATCGCCATTGCCGAAACTCTCAATATACCGCGCCGCCGCTTTGAAATGCAAGTGCTGTACGGCATGGGCGACAGATTGGCTAAGCTTTTGGTCGATCGGGGTTATCGCGTCCGAGTCTACTGCCCCTACGGCGATTTGCTGCCGGGAATGGCTTATTTGATCCGCCGTTTGCTGGAAAATACCGCTAACAGTTCTTTCATCCGGCAAAGTTCCGAAGAAATGCCGATCGAACAATTGTTAGCCGCGCCCGTTGCTAACGGAAATGACCAGCTAGTTTACAGCAAAGTATTTCCCAACGTTGCCGATACCGACTACGCCAATACCAAATTGCGGCAACAAGCAGAAACAGCCATCAAATCAGTGCGCGCCAACTTAGGCAAAACCTATTTACCCCTAATCAATGGCGAGTACCAAAATACCGAAGCAACCGTTAACTCTCTCAACCCTTCCAATCCCACAGAAGTAGTCGGCACCATCGGATTGCTTTCCGAAGAACAAGCCAAACAAGCCCTTGAAGCAGCAAAAGAAGCCTCCACCAGTTGGCGAAAAACCCCCGTCCGCCAGCGCGCAGGCGTCCTCCGCAAAGCCGCAGAGTTGATGGAACAGCGGCGGCATGAACTGTCAGCTTGGATGGTGTTTGAAGTCGGCAAACCCGTCAGAGAATGCGATGCCGAAGTCTCCGAGGCTATTGATTTTTGCCGCTATTACGCAGACGAAATGGAACGGTTAGAACAAGGTAAAAATTACGATATACCCGGAGAAACTAACCGCTACACCTATCAGCCGCGCGGCATTTCTTTAATCATTTCGCCTTGGAATTTTCCCCTCGCAATTCCCGTCGGCATGACAGTTGCATCGCTGGTGGCAGGCAATTGTACTTTACTCAAGCCTGCGGAAGTTTCCTCAGTAATTGCAGCAAAAATCACAGAAATTTTGCTAGAAGCCGGAATCCCCAAAGGCGTATTTCAATACGTGCCTTGCAAAGGTTCAACCGTCGGCGCTTACATGGTGAAACATCCTGAAGTTCACATGATTACTTTCACCGGTTCTCAGGAAGTTGGCTGTCGGATTTATGCCGATGCTGCGATTTTGCAGCCGGGGCAAAAACACCTGAAACGAGTAATTGCTGAAATGGGCGGCAAGAATGCAATTATTGTCGATGAAAGTGCGGATTTAGACCAAGCAGTTGCAGGCGTAGTTTATTCGGCATTTGGCTACAGCGGCCAAAAATGTTCCGCTTGTTCGCGAGTAATTGTGGTCGAGTCGGTGTACGATAATTTTGTGGCAAGATTGGTAGAAGCGACGCGATCGCTCAATGTCGGCCCTGCAGAAAATCCCGGCACTCAAGTCGGCCCTGTGATCGATGCAAATGCCCATTCCCGCATCCGCGAATACATCGAAAAAGGCCGCGCCGAAGCTAAAATAGCTTTAGAAATGCCGGCACCGGAAACCGGTTATTTTGTCGGCCCAGTCATTGTTACGGAAATATCGCCCACAGCAACTATCGCCCAAGAAGAAATTTTCGGCCCGGTTTTGTCTGTGATTCGGGCAAAGAATTTCAGCGAAGCGATTGCTATTGCTAACGGCACGAATTTTGCTTTAACCGGCGGATTGTATTCTCGCACGCCTTCGCATATCGATCGAGCCGCATCCGATTTTGAAGTCGGAAACCTGTACATCAATCGCGGAATCACCGGCGCTGTGGTATCGCGGCAACCCTTCGGAGGATTCAAACTTTCGGGAGTTGGTTCTAAAGCGGGTGGCCCGGATTATTTGCTGCAATTCCTCGAACCCCGCACCATAACCGAAAATATTCAGCGGCAAGGTTTTGCACCGATTGAAGGAGTAGATGATTAATCTCAAATTCGTTTGATTAAGATTTGATACCCGACTTCTTTAAGAAGTCGGGTATATGCTATCTTGGTTCCAAGAAATCGGGGTTAGGCTATTCTGTTGTTCTAATTAGATTTACTTAAAATGGAATCTACAAAAAATGGTAGTCGGCTAAATTATCACCATCCTTCACTTGACAAGTGGATGAGAGTTTTAATTATAGTTGTATTAGTACTCGGCATATTCTTTCGCTTCGCCAACCTAGGAAAGAAAGTTTACTGGATAGATGAAAGTTACACCTCCCTGCGGCTCTCGGGATATACAGAATCTGAGTTTATTCAGCAAGTAGCTGACGGTCAAGTTAGGAACATTAAATACTTACAAAAGTATCAGCGGATTAATTCAGAAAAAACTGTCGTAGATACCGTAAAAGGATTAGCATTAGAAGAAGCTCAAATCACTCCACTGTATTTTGTCGCGACTAGATTTTGGGTGCAAATGTTTGGCGATTCAGTGGCTGTAACTAGAAGTATGTCGGCAGTTTTTAGTTTGCTCGCATTGCCTTGTATGTATTGGCTGTGCTTAGAATTATGTGAGGCCTCGCTGACAGCTTGGTTGGCAGTTTTATTACTAGCTGTATCGCCTTTTCAAATAGTTTACGCTCAAGAAGCTCGACCTTACAGCTTGTTTGTATTAATGATTTTGCTGTCTGGCGCTGCTTTGCTACGGGGAATGCGGCTAAAAACTAACAGCAGTTGGGCAATTTATGCGGCAACAGTAGCGCTGGGATTTTATTCTCACCTATTATTTGCACTGGGGGTGCTAGGGCATGGAATCTATGTAGCCATTTCGGAAAATCTGCGCTTCAATAAAACTGTAATTGGCTATCTCCTAGCAGCGAGCGCAGGATTTATTGCCTTCTCTCCTTGGACGGTAGTTTTATTGATAAATTCGCAAAATGCCAGTCAAAGAACAGCATGGCAGTCTTTTAAGATTCCCCTTTCACACTTAGTTAAACAGTCGGTACTCAATATTATTAGGCAATTTTTTGATGTGGGATTGTACTCTGATTTACCGCGAGTATATTTCCTATTAAGTATCCCAGTTATGTTAATCATTTTAATAATTGTCGGCTCTTCTTTTTATTTGCTGCTGAGTCAGACAGATAGACGTGTTTGGTTGTTTGTTATGACATTAACGTGCGTGACATTAGCCATTTTCCTGCCAGCGGATTTAATCTTTGGCGGAAGGCGATCGATCTACAGCCGCTACCTGATTCCCTGTTATTTAGGAATGCAGATAGCTGTTGCCTATTTTTTGGCGGTAAAAATGACATCTCCTCAAGTTACAATGCAGTGGCAAAAGCTGTGGAGGCTCGCTCTGGCTGCTTTGCTCTCTATTGGAATTATATCCGGCTGCATCTATTTGCCAGCAGACTCTTGGGAAAATAAAGGCCCCTCTTATATCAACACCCCGATCGCCCGCACAATCAACTCAGCTTCTCGGCCATTACTCATCACAGACTTGTGGGAGTATAAGGTAAATATGATCGGCAATTTACTGGGTTTGAGTAACTTAATCAATTCCCAAGCTAATTTTTTAGTATTGCCGCCTAAAAGTGTTGAAATTCCCCTAAAATTTAATGAGATTTTTTTATACGATATTTCCCCACAATTAAAAAATGAAATAGAAAAAAATACTCGTTATCAAATCCAAAATATTTACGATGCCCAAAATCAAGATATAATTTTGAGAAAAGTGCGAAAAAAATGAAGTTGGGTTTAAAAAATGCGTTTTTATGTTCCCCGAAACTGGGTGGGTTTTCTGATAATCGCTGTATTAGTCATCGGTATTTTATTTCGCTTCGCCAATCTCGATCGCAAATTTTACTGGATCGACGAAACATATACTTCTTTGAGAGTTTCGGGCTACACCGAAGTCGAAATAATCAAAGAAATTTCGTACCAGAAAATAACCTCGCCTGCGGATTTACAAAAATATCAGCAGATAAATTCCGAAAATACTTTAAGGGATACCCTGAATTCTTTAGCAACAGAAGACCCCCAACACCCCCCTCTGTATTACGTACTAGCGCGATATTGGGCGCAATGGTTCGGCAGTTCCGTTGCAGCAATGAGAAGTTTGGCCGCCGTGATTAGCCTGCTAGTATTTCCCGCAATTTATTGGCTGGCTTGGGAGTTATTTGAATCTTCAGCAGTAGCGTGGATCGCGATCGCAATTTTTGCAATTTCTCCCTACCACATCCTATTTGCCCAAGAAGCAAGACAGTACAGTTTGTGGACATTAACTACTATTTTATCCAGTGCAGCCTTGCTGCGAGCAATGCGCTCTGACCAAAATCAAAATGCTGTCCCCCTCGTTCTTTCCTGGGCGCTTTATGCAGGCACAGCAACACTGGGATTCTACACCCATTTGTTATTTGTCTGCGTCGCTGCCGCCCACGCAATTTACGTCGCAGTTATTGCCAACTGGCGCGATGTGAAAACATTCATTTCCTATTATGTCGCATCTTTAATCGCTTTGATCGGCTTCATGCCTTCCCTGGTAAATACTGTAGAAAACTTCAATCAAGTTAGAAGCACAACAGCATGGGCAGAACAAACAAATTACTTAAGATTAGTCAGCAGGTGGGTTGGTTCCGTAAGCATAGCATTTTTTGATATTGGCATTGATGGAACCGCCAACGCCACACAATTTGCCTTGCTAATTCCAGTTGGTATCATGCTTCTAGCTTTAGTCGGCTATGCCATTTATTATCTATGCCGACAAACACCAAAGCGAGTGTGGTTGATTGTATTGTTATTAATTGCAACAACTGCTTTTTTTTTAGCAGTACCTGATATAATTAAGGGTGGAAGGCGATCGGCAAATCCGCGATATTTAGTTCCTTGTTATGTGGGAATTCAGCTAGCAGTGGCTTACCTGCTGTCTACGAAAATTAGTAACAATTTGGAGAACTTCAAACAGCAAAAACTGTGGAGAATAGTTATATTTGCAGTCTTTTTCGCAGGTATTATATCCGGTGGAGTTAGTTCTCAAGCAGATATTTGGTGGAATAAAGGCAGCGGTTGGTTGGGTGCTTTGGAAGTAGCTGGGACTGTCAATCAAGCCAGCAATCCCCTAATTATCAGCGATGCCAATATCGCATATATCATGCCTTTAAGTTATTACCTAGAACCAAAAGTCAAACTGCTAATAGAACCCCGCTGTTACACAGCTTGCTACAAAAATCGAGAATTGGCAAAGAAAAAACCCCAACCCCCGCAAATTCCCAGCGGTTTCAGTGAGCTGTTTTTATACAGACCTTCCTCTACTTTGCGATCGGCAATTCAGCAACAAAACTATCAAATAGATCCGGCTGGCACTAATGTTGAGCTTAATCTGTGGAAAATTACCAAAAAATAATCTAAAACATTAAGCAAAAAACACGGGTTTGCTGCCCAAAAATAAATGTCTTATTCACTGCGAAATCTGCCTATAAACGGCATTTGTGGAAGTATGTCGCAAGTAGAGTTCGATAGGTTGGCTTTTCGTGGTAAGCTAGAAGTTAAGAATAAAAAAATAACATCAAAAATCTCAAATGACAGTCACGGAAACTTCCAACATTCGTAAACTGCTGTGTGATCCAGACTTAGGGCTGATTCCTCACCTTGAAAAGTGCCTGAAAGATTTGCACTCATCTGCGATCGCCAGTGGAGAGAAATTCAAGGTAGAACCTTACGATATAGAATTCAAAAACTGCCACACCCAGAAGCATCCCAACGACCAAAAACCCCTCGTCACCCAGTCAGTGTTAATAAAACTTCCCTTGACTGGGAAAGTTCAAGACAAGATGCACCTATATCTCATCGCAAGTGAGTTACAGAACCAAATCGACTTCAAAATTATTGACTGGAGTGCCTTAGAACGCCGCCAATACGACATTCAGGGCATCCCTTTAAAGCAGCCGATCACCAAAATAGACGGCCAGATGAATTACGAGTTAGTATTCGATCGACCAAGCTACTGCTGCATCACTCTGTTCCGCCAATTTGACTTAACTTACGCCGCCAATTTTTAATACCCATTCTGAAAAGTAGTGATACAGATTGATTGTACGGAAGCGTCTGTAAGGACAGGGTAATGTCATGTCCGGCGCGGGGACTCGGACACGGCATTGCCCTGTCCCCACGGTTTGCTTTTAATAATTGGTAGAAGATTGAGGATTGTAGATCGCGATCGCACCAAATCCAATTCAAACCCCTCGATTCGCAGTTTCCGCAAGAATCCTCTTAATATCAGCAGGAGTCAGATTCGGATTAGCTTGCAACATCAAAGCTATCACCCCGGATACTTGTGGCACTGCCATTGAAGTACCCGCAAAATATCGATAAGGAATCCCCGGTTGAGAAAGTGGTACAGTTGAATAAATGTCACCAGAATCCGCCGTGCCAGCGTCGCCGCCTGCAGCAACAAAGTAATTAATTGTCTCCGCACCCGCCCGGTTAGAATAATTCGCAAACAAGCCATTTCGGGTAACACCACCGACAGCAATTCCTACCTCATTGGCAAACCGAGCCGGATAATCTGCTTGTGGGCGAGCATCATTTCCCGCCGCCGAAATCACGATCACGCCTTGAGCTTCAGCCGCTCGAATCGCATCCAATTCTTGAATATTCAACTGTAGGCCACCCAAACTCACATTAATAATCTTTGCTCCATTTGCCACCGCATAATTAATGGCATTAATTTCATCCCGAATTTTACCCACCCCGGCCCTATCGAGTATTTTTAAAGGCATAATCTTCGCAGTTGGAGCAGTTCCAGTAATCCCAACCCCATCTTTTTTCGCAGCAACTAAACCTGAGATATGAGTGCCGTGATTGTTATCATCCATCGGGTCATTATCATTGTTGACAAAATCCCATCCCCGGAAATCGTCAACAAAGCCATTGCCATCATCATCAACTCCGTTGCTAGCTTTATTGCGACCGATCGCATCAACACCGGTTTCCCCCACATTGCTCCAAATATTCCCGATCAAATCCGGGTGATTGTAGTCAACTCCGCTGTCGATAACTGCCACCACAATTCCGTCTCCAGTCAAGCCTTGGGCCCAAACTTCTGGAGATTTAATTAAATCTCTGCCCCAATCCTCGCCGCCCAAGTCGGGAACATCAGGAAAAGTTGCAGTATCTTGAGCTTTAGCAACTGCCGCCGCTGCATTCACCAAACCGAACCCAAAACGAGAGTCAAAACCTTGCAAGTTGCTCGGATTGTTAGGAGAAACAGTTGCAGGAGTTGCAGCCAGATTTAGGGAAAAATTTGTACTGCCTTGGTATTGATAAACTCGGACAAAGTAAGTTCCTGCGGCTAAACCGTTGATGTCGATCGACTCCGGCGATAAATTCGGTTGTTGAGAAGAAGCAATAATATCGGTGAAGTCAATAGAATTGTCGCCGTTAAGATCTTTAATTAGAGCAACGTCAACATCTGCCGTCAAACCGCTGACAGTTAATTTAAAGTCGCTAGTTGCAGGCAAAGTAAAGCGGTAAAGGCCGTCTGGCCGGGCGTTGCTAACCGAGTCTGCGATCGTTTGAGTGCCACCCAAAACGCCTAAATCGCGAGCTTGATCCAGTTGGTTGCCCAATACGGTAGTTGCAGAGATGAATGTATCGGCGAGGTCTTGTGGAGATGCGTTGGCTACCAAGCCTAAAATAGCATTGGATTGGCGAATTTTAATTAATGTATTGGAAATACCGGGGGCGATCGATATTTCTTCGAGAATCAAGTCAGCTTCGGTAAGATTGTCAGTCAGTCCGATCGAATCCA
Organism: Microcoleus sp. Pol12B5; assembly: GCF_036701335.1. NCBI lineage: Bacteria > Bacillati > Cyanobacteriota > Cyanophyceae > Oscillatoriales > Microcoleaceae > Microcoleus > Microcoleus sp. Pol12B5. The sequence continues at coordinate 195,364 of NZ_JAUBQQ010000002.1, forward strand.
CAAAACTGTTAAAGTCAGTAATCACGTCTGCAGCAGCCGGATCGGAGACTGCGGAGTCGCTGCGGAGGACAAAGGTATCTGGGCCCAAACCCCCTGTCAGCGTATCTTTACCCCCATCGCCCACTAAAACGTCGCTGCCAGAGTCACCGTTGATCACGTCATCTCCCTTACCTCCCTGCAAGGTATCGCTGCCGGCATCGCCAAACAGGATGTCGCTGCTGACACCGCCGTTAAGCAAATCGTTGTCTGCGCCCCCTAACAGCGTATCGGAATTGCTGCCGCCGAGAATGCGATCGTTACCATTATCACCGCTAATTATCTCGGCATCCGACGAACCGACAATAAAATCGTTGCCGCCGAGGGCAAAAAATCCGTTAGGATAAGGAGTCAAAAAGCCCGGAGTCAAGGCGAAACTATTGGGGCTATCATCTAAAAGATAGGAAAGACCGTCAGGGCTCGGGCCGGGCATAGAAATGTACTCCTAGTGAGGTATATCGATCTAAATTTTAGATTTTAAATTTAAGTTTGTGGTTAAGAACGCCCTAAATAGTCTGTAAGGCGGGCATTACGCACAGTCTGTAGAGGCCTGCATAGGTTAGGTTAAACAAATTTCTTCCGTCATATCATTCCGTGTAAATCAACCACAATTCCGCCTTAGCACCTCTAAAATGTAAAATCTAAAACAGTATAACTTAATCCCAAATTCAAAATCGGGATCAGAAAATGGGAAAACAACACTTGCATCGAATTCAAAATTTTTTCAACATCGCCAAGTCGCATTTAAAGCCTTATTTGCGCTATTTGATTTTGGGCGGGACGTTTTTATTTATTGCCAAAGCTTTTTTAACTCACTGGCGAGAAGTCGCGAATATCCAAATTCGAGCCGAAAGTTTTCCGTTACTGGCGATCGCCCTCGGCGTCACTTTACTTTCTCTAATTTTTGTCGGCTGGGTGTGGATGTTGATTTTGCGGGAATTCCGCCAACCTGTAACTGCGGCCTGGGCGATTCAAGTTTTTCTCAAAACTAATATTGCCAAGTATTTGCCAGGAAATATTTGGCATTTTTGGGGTAGAATATTGGACGCCAAAAAAGCCGGCATTTTCCCGAAAGCTGCTACTCTCAGCGTGTTGCTGGAACCGCTGCTGATGGCTTCTGCGGGCGTTTTGATTGGGTTGATTTGTTTTGAAAAATTCAATTGGTTTTTGCGGATTGTCGGTTGTGCTGCTATTTTAACGGCGATTCATCCCCGCATTTTAAATCCGATCGTTCTCTTTGTAGAGCGGTTGAAGTTATCAAAGAATAATGGGGAAAATTCCCAGGCTGGGGAGGCTGCAGGCGAGGAACTGATTTTTCGTGCAGAGTCTACCTCAAATATAGCTAAAAAAACATCGAATGTCAAGCCCCGCCGCCACATTAATTTGCCAATTAAACGCTATCCTTTAGTGCCGTTAATCGGACAAATATGTTTTATCGGATTGCGGGGCTGCGGTTTTTTGCTAACGGTAATGGTTTTAACTCCGGTGAACTTCAGCAATATTCCCAACTTGTTCGGTGCTTTTTGTTTTGCGTTTGTTGTCGGTTTAGTCGTACCGGGTGCACCGGGGGGAATGGGAGTATTTGAAGCAACGGCGATCGCCCTGCTTTCCGATCGCTTTTCTACGGGTATAATTCTGGGTGCGGTGGCTTTGTATCGGATAATTAGCATTCTGGCGGATGTTTCGGGTGCTGCTTTGGCAAAGATCGATCGCCAGCGCGATCGGCACAGTTAAAAAAAACAGCTAAAAAAGGTGAATTTAATTGTTTCACCGTAAGTCCCGGCTGAAAACCTCCGATTATGTGCGATCGAACAACAAACCTATTTAATTGCGGATGCGATATCAGATTAAAGCATTTTTTCCAGAAATTGCTTGGCGCGATCGCACTTCGGGTTACTAAAAAACTCCTGCGGCGGCACATCTTCCGCCACCTTTCCGCCATCGAGAAACAATATCCGGTGGGCGACTTCCCGCGCAAAACCCATTTCGTGAGTTACAATTGCCATTGTAATTCCGGTTTTAGTCAAAGCTTTCATTACATCTAACACTTCTTTAACCATTTCTGGATCGAGTGCAGAAGTCGGTTCGTCCATCAACAAAATTTCCGCTTCCATAGCCAAACAGCGGGCGATCGCCACCCGCTGTTTTTGTCCCCCCGAAAGCTTAGAAGGATAAACCTCGGCCTTATCTGACAAACCCACTTTTTCCAGCAATTCTAACCCCTTGAGACGCGCCTCATCCTTAGCCACCTGCTTCACCTTGACAGGCGCATACATCACATTTTGCAGCACAGTCATGTGGGGGAACAAGTGGAAATGCTGAAAAACCATCCCCACTTTCTGGCGGATTTTCAGAATATCTGTCTTCGGCAGAGTAATATCCACCCCGTCAATGTATATGTGTCCCGAAGTCGGAATTTCCAGTAAATTTAAACACCGCAAAAAAGTAGACTTGCCGCACCCCGAAGGGCCGATAATGGCAATCACTTCTCCTTTATGAATCTCAGTAGTTATCTCGCGCAAAACCTTCAGATTGCCAAAAGATTTATACAGGCGATCGACCTTAACTGCTACTTTGGAGTCTGCGTTCGAGTACATTGGCCCCCCAAGTTAAACTAAGTACCATCAAATAATAAATTGCGCCGACAAATATCAAAGGTTCAAAGTAAATATATTTTTCTGCTCCCACAATTGTAGCGCGGCGCAGCAAGTCTTCTACGCCAATTACTGAAACTAAAGCTGAATCCTTCAGCAAAGCAATACTTTCATTCACCAATGCAGGCAAGATGTTTTTCAACGCTTGCGGCAAGATAATATCGCCCATCATCAGTTTGTAGGGAACGCCAAGGGATTCTGCGGCTTCTTTTTGACCTTTATCTACGGCTTGAATTCCGGCGCGGATTGTTTCGGAAATATAAGCCCCAGAATTCAGGAAAAAAGTAATCACGCCAGCTTGCAGCGCCGATATATTATAGCCCGTAAGCTGCGGCGTTGCAAAATAAACTAACGTCAACTGCAAAATTAGCGGTGTTCCTCGAAAAATTGAGGTGTAAGCAGTGCCAAACCAGAACAGCGGTTTAATGCTAGAAATCTTAAACAGAGACAGCACGATTCCCCAGATAAATCCGAGAAATGCCGACAGCAAGGTAAAAGTTAGCGTTACCCAAATCCCGGACAAAATATAAGGCAAACTCGGCAAGATTTTGCCAAAATCTAACCCGAACTTGGACGCTACCGCAGGCTGATTTGCTTGAGTAGCTTCTTGGGGAATTGGTCGAGAAAACCACTTAGTAGCTAGTTCCTTAATTTGACCGCTGGCTTTCATTTGCTGGAGGACTCGGTTGAATTCTGGAACTAATCTCGAACCTTTCGGAAAGGCGATCGCCGAACCGCTTTCTTCAGTATTCGGAATTGTGTTAAATTCCAAGTCCGGGTTCGCTGCGGCATAACCCGTAGCGACAGTATCCTCGATGACTCCTGCGGCGATGCGGTTCGATTTAATTTCTTGAATGATGTCAGGAATCCTATTGAGAGCAGCCAGTTGCACACCGGGCATTTTTTTCACAGCTTCCTGCTGAATGCTTCCGAGTTGAACGCCTACTTTTTTCCCGCCTAAATCTTCAGCTTTGGTCAAATTGCTGCCTTTATTGGCGACAATTGTATTTTGAGCTTCGTAGTAAAGGTCAGAAAAATCAACATTTTTTTTCCTTTCTGCTGTGGGAGTCATTCCAGCCATCACAAAATCGGCTCTTCCCGCCTGCAAAGCGGGAATTAAGCCGTTAAAATCCATGCCAACTACTTTCAGTTCGTAGCCTAATTTTTTAGTAATATATTTGGCAATATCGATGTCAAAACCGATGATTTCGTTGCCGCTAACAGCCGTATCTTTAAATTCATAGGGCGGGTAGTCTGGGGAAGTCGCCAGTGTTAAAGTCTTGTTGGCTTGGGCGTAGCTGGCGATCGCAATTAAACAAAGGGCGATCGCGATCGCCGCCGCCAGCATTGATTTTAATTTTAAACGTTTCATATCGAACATTGTCCTACAAAATCCCCGCGCCCAGAAAATATACCACAAATCGGAATTAAGTCATGATTGTAAAGGAAGATATACTCCTGGACGCACGGGTTTCCAGAAACCGGGTTTGATGGACAAAAGAACTGCATAATTAGCCTTTAATAAGGGTAAATAACCCGGTTATAAAGGTATTAATGCGCCCAGGGCTAAAGATAGATAGCCGTCTGTAAGTCCTGTGTTAATTACAGGACTTACAAAGAAAATTTATAGTCTAAGAGTCAACTGTCAACTGTCAACTCTGTTGAATAGTGTTGAAAAAATGCTTCCAGTTCTGTCCGTCCTTGTTGGGTAATTGAGTTGTAGAAGACTTCTTTTTGTCCATTGGGAGTGTAGAAACGATAGAAGCGTCGATCTCGATCGATTGGTCGCAGGTATACTAAGGGAACGCCAACAGATGCAAGGAGTCGGGCTTTTTTGCGATCGCGCTCCTGCACCTCTGGGCGATCGTGCCAATGAGATTGGCATTCTATCACCAGTTTGGCTTTGCGACTAGCACAATAACCGCGTTCCATCAAGGCGATATCAACTCTGGAACTCACCCAAAATTTCCAAAGTTCAATGGGAAGACGGGTGAAAGTTTCTGGACGAGAACAGATGATTTCTAGGGGAACTTGGGGACAGTAACGGAAGCCATCGCCTAAAATCATCTCTAGAATATCGATAGCGATCGTTTCTAACTCGTTGATGATTTCTCCGCTTTGGAATTGGGGAAATGAAGACAAAGAATTGTCATAGTCAAAGGCGTATAGCATGAGTTTTATTTCAGATTAGGGTTAGTGGGAATTAAAGGGGTTGTAGATGACTGTCCAAGCGTTTGCACCAATAGCGGTGGCAGTCCAAGCGCCCTTCTGGTAAGGTTTGCCTTCTTTCCGAGCGCGGTAGAGAGTTGTGGTGGATACCTCCAACAGTTGCGCGACTCTATGGGTTGTGCAGGATTGCTCAATTACAGTTGGTTGGGATGGGAGTTTTACCCTTCTCTTTTTGTTAAGGAAGTCGAGGGGAGTGGGTGGCTCGTCTGGGAAAAGGCTGAGTTGAAAGGCTGTCATAGAACGATTACCTGACTTTTGAATTACGGAGTTGAACTAATTCGAGAGTAGGCGTTTAGCTAGCGGGTGTCAGTCCCCAGTTATTTCCACTAACCGCCAAATTGGTGGAAGTTTTATTCCACCAATATCCTGAAACTATTTCTATACAAAGGTTTTAGACTTGGGGAGCGAGTTGCCCGTTTAGGGGATTAATGCGTTAGACTCATTTCAATGGCAAGGTGCTAACAGATATAAAGAGCTATGGAATTGGAAAGCTGCTGGAACGGTTGGGATAATTTTCTGAAGTGTAAAGCTGTTGGTGATAAAACGCTATCACCTACTGAAATAGAAGCTTTTTTGATAAGTTTTGCTCGGCAGAATATTGAAAAAAGTCCTCCCACAATTGCTTTGGAAATTTTGAAGCATCAAAATGTAGAAGCTTACAAGAAAACGATGGGTAGAGTTTACAGGAAATTAGGAGTCAAAGGAGGTAAAGGAAACTTTGGCAAATTGCGAAAGCAATTGGAACAGGAATACGCCAAATCAGAGCATGCTTCTCAGCCTTTCACGAGTGGATCTCAAAAGTTAACTTTTGAGCATACTGTGGAATCAATCAATGTAGATTACCAATCTCAGGCATCTTTGCGATATCACAGCAATACTCCTCGCAGTGGTGCTGTTGAGTTTGTCGGTCGCACGGAGCAACTTTCAGAATTGCACCAACTTCTGGAAAAAAACAATCAGGTAGTAATTGCGGCGATTGCTGGTATGGGCGGTGTTGGCAAAACTGAACTCGCGATCCAGTATGCTCAAGGTCATGCAGAAACCTACAAAGGCGGTATTTGTTGGCTGTATCCCAAACGTGGAGACATCGGAGTTCAAATTGTCGAGTTTGCGATCGCGCATTTTCCAAACTTCACCTTACCCAATGGATTGACATTAGCTGGTCAAGTACAATTCTGCTGGCAACGTTGGGCTGAAGGTCAGGTGTTAATTGTTATTGATGATGTTGCAGATTACAGGCAAATTAAGTCTTATATACCATCTGAATCTCGCTTCAAAGTGTTGATTACAACGCGGGAAAGGCTTGGTAAACCGATTGCTCGTCTAGATTTAGATGTGCTGAAGCCGAAAGCAGCTTTAGCTCTGCTGAAGTCTTTAGTTGAGCGAGAAAGGCTAAAACGAGAGCCTTGGGTTTCTAGAAATTTATGCAAGTGGCTTGGTTATTTGCCTCTAGGATTGGAATTAGTAGGGCAATATTTGGCACAAGATGAAGATTTATCTTTAGCAGAAATGTTGCGACGATTAAAGCAGAAACGTCTAAGACATCCAGCCTTGAAAAATCCAGAACCAACCATGACAGCTCAACTAGGAGTTGCCGATGCTTTTGAGTTGAGTTGGGAACGCCTAAATGATGCTGAGCAGAGGTTAGGCTGTCTTCTGAGTTTGTTTGCTCCAGCGCCCATTCCTTGGAAACCCAATGAATTACACCTTGCAGTGAGTGAAGAAGATGCAAAAGCCATAAAAGAAGCATTAGAATCTCAGGGAATTACTCAGGAAATACTGGAAGAATTAGAAAACTCCCTAGAAGCGACAGAAGAAGCTAAAAATAAGCTTGTTCGATTGAATTTACTTCAGCCTTGCGGTGAGGGAATTTATCGGTTTCATCAACTTATCAGAGAGTTCTTTCGGCAAAAGCTAGAGGCACTACCAGAGGCAGAAGAACTGAAAATTTACTTGGTAGGATATATAGCAGCATTGGCGAAACAGATACCAGATTCACCAAACCACCATGAAATTAACATTATTTCTCCTCTTATTCCTCATATAAAAGAAATAGTTCAAGAGATGAGTCAATATCTTAGCGATTCAGACTTTGGATATCCTTTTACTGTATTAATCTCTTTCTATGAAAATCAAGGTCTGTACGTTTTAGCTGCTGATTCGTGTCAGTTTTTTATAGAAAAGCTACAAACTCGTTTTCATGGAAATCTTCTTTTTGTGAGTGTTGTAAAACGAACTTTAGCAAAACTTTATATGTTGCAAGGCTTTTACAAAGAAGCAGAAACACTTTGTAAAACTGTTTTAGCATCTTTCAAAGAAAATTTGGCTGACCAACATTTATGGCTAATAACGATCCAATATGAGCTTGCGTTAATTTACATTTTCCAAAATCGGTTTAACGAAGCAGAAAAATTATTAATAGTTTCCGAAAAAGAGTTATTAAATAATTACGACTTAGATGGTATTGATGGAGAGGAAAAATTTAAAACTACCGAAAAGATTAGCGAAGATAAAGAACAGGTTTTTATACCTATTTTACGTCAACACTTTTGCAAAGATAAAGGGATTGATATACTGATTGCGGTTTTAAATACTTTAGGAAAATTGTATAAAGACCAGGGTCGTTATAATGAAGCTGAATCTCTACTTAAAGACAGCTTAAATATTGCTAGAGATTTATTAGATAATAACCATCGCGCAATAGCTGCGTACAAAAATAATTTGGCATCTCTTTACGACGTTCAGGGAAAATATAGACAAGCTGAAGTTCTATTTATGGAATCTCTAGATATTCTTAAAAATTTGTTTGGAGAGCATCATCCTGATGTAGCTTCTGTTCTCAACAATCTAGGAAATATCTATAGAGCGCAAGAAAATTACAATCAAGCCGAATCTTTTTTTAAGCAAGCTTTAGAAATTAGGAAAAATTGTTTATCCGATAATCATCCTGACTATGCTGTTAGTCTCAACGATTTAGGACTACTTTACACAGATATATGCCGTTATACAGACGCAGAACAATTGCTTTTAAAATCTTTAGAAATAAAGGAGAATTCGGTGGGAAAGAAGCATTTAGATTATGCTGGTACTTTGAATAATTTAGCGATTGTATACTTTTACAAAAATCGACTTAAAAAAGCCGAGTTATTATATGTAGAATCTTTACAAGTAAGAAGAGAAATTTTAGGAAACGATCATCCTGATGTTGCTTCTAGTTTTCATAATTTAGCAGACTTGTACTGCCGACAAGGGAAATTTGACGAAGGAGAGGAGTTATGGAAGAAAGCTTTCAAAATTGCTTTTAAGACTTTCGGGCCGGATCACCCTGATACTATTATGTATCAAATATCACTGGCCCATATGCCTTATTATCGCACAATTCCTGATGAATCTCAACAAAAGCTAATGAATGCTTTTCCCGGAAGGTTTGCGTTAGTAGATATAGAATCAAAGCTGAAAAAAATTTCAAAGGAAAAGCGTAAAGCCCAAGGATTTGGAAAAAACAGACAACCTCATACTTCAATCATTGAGGGTATTAGTAGTAAGGATATTTTTCAAACTCCAGAGTTGTACAATTTAGTTCCAGTAGCTCAAAAAATATTCTCGCAATTTAGTGAGTTAATTAAACAGCAAGCTGTTAGCGGTTATCAGCAATTGGGGAAAGGAATTGTCTTAATTGAAGTACAAAAATCGTATGAGGAACTGACTAGGGCTTATGTAACACAAAATAATTGTATAAACTTGTCCCAAAATGCTCCAAGTGAAATGTGGGATTCAATTCTAATGTTTTTGGAAATGTATAATCCAAAAGATTACTTTATTGTGCTGATTGTAGATCCATTAGAAAATCCTGGCTCGAACACTTGTCATCACTATATAATGCCCCTATAAACTAAAGTTTCAGTTTTTCAACTGAAAATGATTAAGATTGAAGGTTGAGATGTACCTCTGCGTTATCTGGTTCGGTGGTAAGAGAGCGATCGCACTCACTCCCCCAAATCCAACTAGCTCGAAACATTTCTTCATCTTTCTCTGAATTAAGAGAATCGTCCGCTAAAACAGAGTAGGAGAATTTCCGCTACGATCGAGAGTAGATAGGCTAGCACCAGATAAAATAAAGTAAAAATTCCATCCGCACTACCCGTTGAGATGGCTGCGAGCTCTCGGTTCAAAAGTGGAGATTTTGCTACCTTGGCATTTGCGGGGGGAAATGGCTACAGAAATTCAAAATACTTGGAATTTATACAAATAGAAAGACAGAAATCGACGACAGCCGATCGATCTATTGTGGAAAACTTGCCCTTTTCTGTGGAAAACCCTCGTTTTCCTGTGGAAAACTGCTACTAAATTAAGTGCGATCGCTCTAACCCGATTGATAGGATTTAAAAAATTGGAGGAATTGCGGTAAGTAAAAATACTTTCCCGATTCTTCAATTAATCCGTGTATCCGTGTCAAAATCACTGGTTGTGCCTTCATTTTTCAGAATCGTAGCTAATTTGGTCGGAATGGTAAGCCGGCGGCTCAACGTGAATTAAGATGCGTACAGGGCTGAAACGTTCTTCCAAACGGGCTTCTACTTCTTCTGTAATCCGGTGAGCTGTTTCTACATCCACAGCATCCACAATCATGTGCATCTCAATAAATACTTGACGCCCTACAACGCCACGGGAGGCGATCGAGTGACAGTTGACAACCCCCGGTACATCGATCGCGATCGCATGAATAACTTCCGGTGCGATCGCCATTTCATCCACCAACCAAGGCAGATTTTCCCTTAAAACCTTCCAACCGCTGCTAAATACCAAAACAGCCACAGGAAAAGACAAAAACACATCCAGGGATTGTAATTGAGGTATATTCCAAACCTGCCCTTGCCAAACACCAATCAACCCGCCGATGACCATAATTGTCACCCAAACATCGCTCATCGTGTGCTGAGCGTCAGCCACTAAAATCGCGCTACCGAGACGTTGGCCAACTCTGCGCTCATAAAAAGTGACAAAAATATTAATCCCCAGTACAATCAGCAAAATCCACAGTTCATTTGGGGATATTTTGACAACTGTGCCACCTTTGAGCAACCTTTCGACAGCACCGCTGATAATTTCAAAACAGGCAATTCCCAGAAAAGCAGCAATTCCCAGAGCTCCGAGAGCATCAAATTTTTGGTGTCCGTAGGGATGATCGCGATCGGGCTGCGGATTGGCATAATGATTAGTTACCAATCCTAAAATATTATTAGCGCTGTCCGTGACGCTGTGCAAAGCATCTGCCAGCAAACTGAGGGAACCAGTCAGCCATCCCACGACTGCTTTAATTGCCATCACCAGCAAATTTAGCAATAAGGTAATTATTAAAACCTTGCGGACTTCGGAACGGTTATCGGCAACCATAAAATCTCCTCTATCTGCCGTTAAGTTTTCTGGTTTCTAGTTTAAAGCTTATCAAGTCATAAAAGGTTAAAACTCTTGCGGAATCTAGCTTGCGACTAGATTGATATTCATTAATTTAGCCGAGCTTCTTGAGACAAATTTTAATTAATACCAGTTTCGCAGTGCAATTGAGCTGGAATGTACTTCTTTTGGGTTACTATATTTTTTATCATTAACAATAGTATGTTAAATTTCATTGCCCATGTCTCTTTCTCCGCTGACACTTAATTTAGTCGAAGGTTCTGTCTCCTTTAGCTTTTCCCCGCAAGCCGCGCGGGATTTGCAAAGCGAAATTGCAGCTTTGATGGAAAGCTTGAAAGCTGTAGCAGCCAAAACCTCTGGCGCTAAAGCTTCTCCCCAAAAACCGATGGAATATCGGTATGCAGGAGATGTCTTTTTGGAGGTTTTCTGCAACCCGAATATCTGGCCAACTCCTTTTGCTGCAAAAGTGCTGATTACGGTTCGGGACGATCGTGTGCGCGTCACCACCGAAGCCGAACTCAGCCGCCTGCGCGACGATCTCGCTCAGTATATCGAACAAGTCGGTTGAGATTCTCAACCTCGATCGTTTGTAGTTAATAGGTTGAATCTGAGTTCAGATACCATTCTCAAGAACAGGCTTTCCAGCCTGTTCCACAAACATTGAATTTTCTTTTGGGGAGTAGGGGTTGGGTTTCTAGGCCGCCCGTGAAAGGATTACTGACAAAGGATACCTATCAGCAGGCGAAGCCGACCATTCCCACATTGAACCTGCATAATTCTTAGCATTAAATCCCATATTTGTCAAGACACAAGTCAACCAGGCAGAGCGAATTCCCCCAGTACAATAACTCACAATTTGAGTGGACTGCGAAACTCCTTTTTGCTGCCAAATAGCGACAATTTCCTCACGGGTTAGCAGTTGTCCGCGCCGATCCATTAACTGTTTATAGTAAAGGTGAACCGCACCGGGAATGTGGCCGCCCCGCTTTTCTCCGTAAGGCGTTTTACCTGCATATTCTCGCCGCTCTCTGGCGTCAATAATGACTAAATTCTCATATCCTAAAATAGCTGTCAATTCATCCCGCCGAATTTCCCAATTCGAGCGACGAGATATTACAAAATCTCCTGTTTTCGGGGGATTTTTTGCAGCTTTTACTCGATTAATTCCAGCTTTGATTAAAGCCCTATATCCTCCATCGACAAAAACTGCTTTTTCGTGTCCCAAAGTCCGCAACATCCAAACAATTCGCCCCTCTTCGCCCCACCCTTTCACCGAATCGGCAACGACTATGACAGGTTTGTCTTGACAAATGCCAATTGCTTGCAGTTTTTGAGTTAAAACTGTGTTATTTTCGATAATTTTTCCCTTGTGGGGAAAGTCCGATAGCGAAAATTCCTGCCAAGTTACGGGAATAGCTGGTGGGAGACGGCAAAACCACTTTAAAATGGGTGCGCGAGCATCTAGTAAAGTAGCTTCTTGTTCCAGCAATTGCTTAGCTAAATCTGCATTTACTATCCAGTTATTTGCTAAATTACCCAGTAAATTAGACATAATTTATTGAGTAACTTTGGCTGTATTAGCACCGCAGGCTAAAACCCCTTTGGTATTAGTTGGATTAGCTGGTTTAGTCTTGCCAGGAGCAGCATTTAGACACAAGATTGTTTGTGTCTTGTTTCCCACCAAAAAGACTCCCCCCACAAAACTTTTGAGATTAGCTTGTTTCGATACTCCGTAGTTAAATACAGCACCTTTTTTCATCATGCCGATCGAGTAGCTGTAATTGGCTGAGTTAGGTTTAACTTGGAGACCGAGATAAACCAATAGATTGGAAACAGAACTTGTAAAGCCTGCTTTTTCAGCATAGTAAACTTGCTGAGCTTTATTCATCGAACCCACAAAATTTTTCGCTTGTGATTCCTTAGCTTCAAGCGTTTGTGAAACTTGAGCTTCCGAGATAGGACTGAAAACAACTGGCAGAGTTAGAGCTGCGATCGCAACTTTGATCTGCCAGTTGCTGCTATAAATCCTGCTTAATTTCACAGACACCCGGTGGAATGAGCAGTTTAGTAACATACAATTAAACCAATTGTTTTGCTTGAAATTGTTTCAAGGCCCCAGGAGCAACCGTGCCGTGTTCTGTGATTATTCCTGAGATCAACTCCGCCGGAGTTACGTCAAAAGCGGGATTGTAAAATTCAACTCCCACAGGACAAATCCGCGTAGTTCCCACTTGATACATTTCAACTGGATCGCGTTCTTCAATGGGGATTTGGCTGCCGTCGGAAAGTTCAAAATCAATTGTTGACAGAGGCGCAGCGACAAAGAAGGGAACGTTGTGAGCTTTGGCAACAATTGCTAAACTGTAAGTGCCAATTTTATTGGCGGCGTCGCCGTTAGCAGCGATTCTGTCTGCACCGACAACTACTGCGTGAATCATGCCGAGTTTCATGCAGTGAGCGGCCATATTGTCAGCTATTAATGTGACAGGAATTCCTTCTTGCACGCATTCCCAAGTGGTTAGTTTTGCACCTTGGAGACGGGGCCGAGTTTCGTCTGCAAAAACTCTTCCAAGTCTTCCTTCTCGCCAAGCAGAACGAAATACACCTAAAGCAGTACCGTAGCCTGCTGTTGCTAATGCACCTGCATTGCAGTGAGTTAGTAAGTTCAATTTTTCTGGTGTAGCTGGCAGAACTTCTAAACCTTTGTCGCCGATATCTTTACAAGTTTGCAAGTCTTCTGCTTGAATGGTTTTGGCCATTTCTAACAAAGTTTTTTGCACTTGTTCGACAGAACCGCTAGTTCTCTCGGCTGTTTTGAGCATTCGCGATATTGCCCAAAACAAATTAACTGCAGTGGGACGAGTGGAACGCAATAACTCGCCAACTTGTTCTAGTTTAGTTAAAAACTCAGTACGATCGCTGGTTTCGATTTCTCGCGCCCCCAAATACATCCCGTAAGCTGCTGCTACCCCGATCGCTGGAGCACCTCGGACTATCATAGTTTTAATCGCCTCAGCCATATCTTCGTAGCGGCTAATTTCGACTACACCGTATTCTTTCGGGAGTCGGTTTTGGTCAATTAGCAGAACTCGGTCTTCCATCCAAGTGACGGGGGAAACAGGGGAGTTTTGAGCGGTCATCTATTTCAATTATGTGAGGGACAAGTTTCTATGATGCCATGAAGGCGACTACTCCTCTATGTTATGAGGGACACGCTGAATTTGCCAAAATCCCAGCCCTGCGGTTTTAGCTTCGAGACTGGAGATTAGAAATTGAAGAATGGCTGGATACCTACCACTCTCTGGGTTTGAAATTTGCATAGAGTTGGATTTTTTTTCACAAAAGTGTACTTAGTAAAAAACCGTACATTAACTTGTGTAAATTATACTTACGTTTTTGGAAAAATTTCCGTAATCGGGAACAAGCTAGCTGTACCAGGGGTCTGTTTTTTTTAAGTTGAGAATGAAAAAGTGCGATCGAGCAACTTTCCAGATCCAACAGATTTACAAGAATCACCAAAATAGATAATCGTAAAGCTTTGTCTGTACAAATTGTACTGAGTTAAAGGCAGGTTTTGTGGTAGCCGTATTTGTGGTTGATTGAAGTAGCGACTATCATCGCACGGAAACAACATTTTGAAAACCTACTTAGGTGCATGGGGAAACAGTAATTATGAAAAACCAACAAATAGTATTCGTAGATTCAGCAGTTGAAGATTGGCAAAGTCTGGCCACAGGAGTTAAAACGGGTACAGAGGTAATTTTAGTCGATCGCACGCGGGACGGCATCGAACAAATTGCCGAAGCACTGCAGAGCCGCAAAGGTATAGAAAGCGTTCACATTATTTCTCACGGGGAATCGGGAAGTTTGCAGCTAGGGCCAACTATCCTGAATTCCGACAATTTAGAAAAATATCGCGACTGTTTGAAACTGTGGTTTACCTCATCTGTCAACTCAATTAAAAATCGATTTGAAATTCTGCTATACGGATGTAACGTAGCAGCAGGTGAAAAAGGAGAGGCTTTTGTACAAAAGCTGAGCAAGTTAACAAAAGCTAATATTGCTGCTTCTGCAGATATTACCGGGAGTGCCCAAAAAGGCGGAAACTGGGTACTTGAATACGCTACGGGAGCGATTAAAACAGGATTGGCGATCGAGCCGGAGGTAATGGCAAATTACGCACATACCTTGGCTATATTCACTGTTTTTAATACCAACGATGCTGGGCCGGGTTCGCTGCGACAAGCGATTACGGATGCGAATGCAGCGGCCACACCACCGCACAATATTAACTTTGCCATTCCCGGTGCAGGCGTTCAGACGATCGCGCCCCTGACTGCCTTGCCAAATATTAATGTTCCCACAATCATCGACGGCACTAGCCAACCGGGGTTCGCCGGCACCCCCCTGATCCAACTCGATGGAGCAAATGCGGTTGACAGGGGTTTGAGCCTCGCTGGTAGCGGTGGCAGCACTTTGCGGGGATTAATAATTAATCGCTTCACCAACAGCGGCATATCCCTCCAAAGCAACGGCAACACCTTAGTGGGGAACTACATCGGCATCAACGCCACTGACACCGCTGCACCCAACTTATTTGGCGTCCTTGTTCAGAGTGGCAGCGGTAACATAATTGGCGGGCCTAACCCGGGTGATCGCAACGTCATTTCTGGGAATACAGCCAACGGTATCGCCATCGTTGGCGGTACAGGAGGCAACCAAGTGCTGGGCAACTACATCGGCACCAACGCTGCGGGCACTACGGCCTTGCCCAACGCTGTTTTCGGCATCGCCGTTCAGAGTGGCAGTGGCAACATAATTGGCGGGACTAACCCGGGCGATCGCAACATCATTTCTGGGAATACAGCCGACGGTATCACCATCGTTGGCGGTACAGGAGGCAACCAAGTGCTGGGCAACTACATTGGCACCAACGCTGCCGGCACCCTGGCCTTGCCCAACACCAGCGGCGTTAGCATCAACGGCTTACCCAGCAACACGATTAGCGGGAATGTCATTTCCGGTAACAGCATTCACGGTGCTGCCATTCTGGGTGCCGGTGCCATCGGCAATACCCTGACAGGCAACTTCATCGGCACTAACGCTATCGGCAGCGCCGCTTTGCCCAACGCTGCTTTCGGCGTCTCCATCGAGGGAGGTGCAAACAACAACATTGTTGGCGGGACAACCCTAGCAGCCCGCAACATTATTTCCGGCAACAATAACGGTGTGGGACTGTCGGGTTCCACCACTACGGGCAATACTCTGACAGGCAACTTTATAGGCACCAACGTCTCAGGTAACGCCGCTTTGCCCAACACTGGTGTCGGCGTCGTCATCCAGGGAGGTGCAAACAACAACATTGTTGGCGGGACAACCCCAGCCGCCCGCAACATTATTTCCGGCAACAGCAACGGTAACGGCCTATCACTTTCTGGCCCCAGCACCACGGGCAACTCCTTGTTCGGTAACTTCATCGGCGTCGGCTTCGACGGTACCTCCCCCGTGCCCAATATTACTGGGGTGTTGATTGACGGAGCAATCAATAATGCGATCGGCGGTACAGCAGCAGGTCAAGGAAATACCATCGCCAACAACCTCGGTTCGGCAGTAAATATCATCGCCGGTACCGGCAACAGCATCCAAAACAACTCCATCTTCGCCAACCTTGGCTTAGGCATCGACCTCGGTAACAACGGCATCACCGCCAACGATGCGGGCGACGCCGACACCGGTGCAAACAACCTCCAAAACACTCCCGTACTCACTAGCGCTACCGCCAGTGCTGGCAGCGTCACGGTCGCGGGTACTTTCAACAGCACTCCCAGTAACACATTCACCCTCCAATTTTTCGCCAACACTCCCCCCGGCACCCAAGGCCAAACCTTAATTGCTTCTATCCCGGTAACTACTGACGCAGCAGGCAACGCTGCTTTCAATCAAACTTTCGCAGCAGCAGTCACCGCAGGCCAATTAATCACCGCGACAGCAACAGACACCACTGGCAACACTTCGGAATTTTCCGCACAGCCTATTCCCGTTGTCGTACCGCTGAGTACCATCACGGGCATCAAATTCAACGACATTGACGGCAACGGTACTCAAGCCGCCGGAGAACTAGGCGTCGCCGGAGTGACTGTTTTTCTTGACACTAACGGTGACAACATCCTCAGTGCCGGCGAAACTTCCGCAACTACCGCCGCTGATGGCAGTTTCACTTTCGGCAACTTGCCTGCGGGCACTTACAACGTTCGGGAAGTTGTGCCACTTGGCAGTCAGCAAACTACTCCCAACCCACCCCCAGTAATTCTGGCAGCAGGTCAAACTACTCCTGCTACGGTGAATTTCGGCAATCAAACCATACCCGTGCCGCTGAGTACCATCACGGGCATCAAATTCAACGACATTGACGGCAACGGTACTCAAGCCGCCGGAGAACTAGGCGTCGCCGGAGTGACTGTTTTTCTCGACACTAACGGTGACAACATCCTCAGTGCCGGCGAAACTTCCGCAACTACCGCCGCTGATGGCAGTTTCACTTTCGGCAACTTGCCTGCGGGCACTTACAACGTTCGGGAAGTTGTGCCACTTGGCAGTCAGCAAACTACTCCCAACCCACCCCCAGTAATTCTGGCAGCAGGTCAAACTACTCCTGCTACGGTGAATTTCGGCAATCAAACCATACCCGTGCCGCTGAGTACCATCACGGGCATCAAATTCAGCGACATTGACGGCAACGGTACTCAAGCCGCCGGAGAACTAGGCGTCGCCGGAGTGACTGTTTTTCTCGACACTAACGGTGACAACATCCTCAGTGCCGGCGAAACTTCCGCAACTACCGCCGCTGATGGCAGTTTCACTTTCGGCAACTTGCCTGCGGGCACTTACAACGTTCGGGAAGTTGTGCCAGTTGGCAGTCGGCAAACTACTCAAAACCCGCCCCCAGTGATTTTGACAGCAGGTCAAACTACTCCTGCTACCGTTAATTTCGGCAACCAAACAATACCCACTGTACTAGGCAGCATCACCGGGATTACATTTAACGACATTGATGGCAACGGCACTCAAACAGCCGGAGAACTTGGTGTTTCCGGATTTAGGATTTTCCTTGACACCAATAACAACAACAATCTAGATACAAATGAAACTTCCGTTAACACCGGGGCTGAGGGCAGTTTCACTTTCCCCAACTTGCCTGCAGGTACTTACAGCGTCCAGGAACTTGTACCGGCGGACATTGCGCCAACTACTCCAAACCCGGTTTCGGTGACTCTGGCAGCAGGTCAAACTACTCCTGCTACAGTTAATTTTGGCAATCGATCCACGTTTCCTCCCCCTCCAACTCCAACTCCGACTCCGACTCCGCCTCCAACTCCAACTCCGACTCCGCCTCTGCCTCCGACTCCCGTCCCACAAAGCAGCATCAGCGGTCTTAAATTTAACGACGGCAACGGCAACGGTACTCAGGATGCAGAGGAAACTGGTCTTTCGGGATGGCAAATTTTCCTAGATGCTAACGGGAACAACTCTTTAGATTCGGGCGAAACTACTGTTACCACTGACAATTCTGGTAATTACAGTTTCAACAATCTCAATCCCGGCACCTACAATGTGCGGGAAGTCCAGCAGACTGGCTGGACGCAAACTACTGCTAATCCGGCGGCGGTTAATCTGGGGAGTGGCGAAAGTCAATCGAACGTTAATTTTGGCAATTTCCAAAATATTAGTATCTCCGGCAGCAAGTTTAATGACCTCAATAACAATGGGGTTTTGGATGCTCAAGAACCGCTATTGCCGAACTGGCAAATCTTCCTTGACGCTAACAGCAACGACTCTTTAGATGCTGGAGAAGTTAACACTTCAACTGATAGTTTTGGTGGCTACAGTTTCGCTAATTTAGGGCCGGTAACTTATCGAGTTCGGGAAGTTAATCAACCTGGTTGGACGCAAACTACTGCCAATCCTGCTGATATTATTGCTGTCAGTGGCACTAATGTTAGCAATATTAACTTTGGCAATTCCTTGGCCCAAGTCCAACCAACACCAACACCAACACCACCACCGCAAGAAGGACAAGATGTTGACTGCATTTGTTCGCAAATTGTTTTACCCAGCCTTAGCAGTATTCGCGGTTCAAATTCTGTCACTAATAGCCGCAACGGTACTAACGGTAACGACACTATTTTCGCCACTAATAACGGTGACGAAATAAATGGTTTTGACGGCGATGATTTGTTGGCAGGATTGCGGGGCAATGATAATGTTTACGGGGGACTTAACAGTGCTTTCCCGGTTGGCCCAGATATAGACAGGGACTTGCTGTTTGGCAATGAGGGTAATGATTACCTCAATGGGGTTGCTGGAGATGATTTAATCTTTGCTGGCAAAAACGAAGATGTTGTTTACGGCGGCAAAGATGACGACATTATTTTCGGCGACCAAGAAAGCGATACTTTAATTGGCGACCAGGGTAACGATACTATCTACGGGGGAACTATTAACCCCTTCGACCCGGATTTGACTGGCAACGATTTGGTGTTCGGTTTGGCGGGCGATGACTTCCTCAGCGGGGAAAAAAATCAAGATACGATCGCAGGTGGTGATGGTAATGATACAGTGCGTGCCGGCAAGGGCGATGACTTAGTTGTCGGCGAATTGGGCAGCAACCTGCTATTTGGCGATGAAGGAAGTGATACTATCTGTGGCGGCGAGGGGGAAGATACAGTGTACGGGGATATTGGTAGCCCCCTCCCCATTGGTTCTACGGGCGGACAAGACCAAATATGCGGCGGTTTGGGCAACGATTTGCTGTTTGGCAATGAAGGTCAGGATACCGTTAACGGGGAGACTGGGAACGATACTCTTTACGGCGGTAAGGATGAGGATAGTTTGCTCGGCAGTGCTGGGGACGATTTCTTGTTCGGAGATCAAGGGAATGATACTCTGATTGGAGGTACCGGGAACGATCGATTTATCTTGGGTCTTGACCTCGGCAGCGAGACTATTTTAGACTTTCAATACGGCATCGATTCGATCGGCTTAATTGGTGGTTTAAATTCCTCGCAACTGAGCATTGTTGCGGAGAATACTTCTACTCTCATCCGAGTTACTGGTTCCGGGCAACTTTTGGCAACTCTCAGCAATGTGCCTGCAAGCGTGATTACTGCCACAGATTTTGCACTCCTTTAGTGCGATCGAGCTAATTAATTAGGTGAGAATATTGTAGGGACGATGGATTAATAGACGGTTGGCAAATCAAAAAAGGGTGAAACCAAACATTTTACAGCAGATTCCACGTTATTTGTGAAGTACACCCCTGATCCATGAATCCCCGTAGGGAAAAGGCATTGCCTTTTCCCTACTACTTTATGAACCTAGAATACGCTGTATAATCATGGCAAATAAACTCTGATGAGCCAGAAGTAATATCATTTTCGGTTACACAGCGCCGTGTCCTACCTGGGGAGCATCTCACTTTTGCACCCAAGCTAGAAATTGGAGTGTTGAGGCAGGAGACGGGAGGCTCTGTGCCCCCCTAAGTCACCACAACCTGCTGTACCTCGTTTCAGACCCCAATCAGCCCAAACCCGCCTTCCTCGCGCATCACCTGCTGCTTGATGAGCAAATTACCCGCTTTCTATTGGGAGAAAAAAGACAAAATAGAAAATAGCTTGCCCCATATACCCTACGGGTGGCCATGCACTACTTTGAGAAATCGCTTTTCTCTCTAAAATTTTGCGGCAGCCCTTACCAAAGCATCACTGAGGCTTCACCACCAGAAAAGTTAGAGTATAAGCGGATTCTCAACACATACCGCCGTCCTTGATAAAGCCGAACATTGATTTGTGCATTCAAGTCTGTGCCACTGTCGTCGTCACCCGCAACATATTTGAGATCACCACTCTGATCCTCGAAAAGAACCATAACTGTATCTACTTTTCCGAAGGTTCCAATTGTATAGGTTCGGGTAGCAGAGGGTTTGATCACAAAGTTCTTCTGTTCAGCAGGCGCGAGGGACAGAATCTGGGAATGGAAGGGTTTAAGTTCTGTATAACTGGAGTCATCAAGCGGGGGATAGAATAATCGTACCTGCAAAACATCCTGCTCGGAAAGCCCGCCAGCAGGGTTTAATCCGTTCTGGTACTCCACAGGTTTCTCAATGAGTCCCGCTGCAAAAGCGTAGTGCATGATTGAGTTGGGGTCCCACTTTGACCCCTCCACTTCTCCTACTGCAAGCTTTTGGAGCACATTATAAAAAGTTGTATCTCGGTCCCACTCGTTAGGAGGAGCACCGAAATATTTATAAACGGCTTCTTCGTCCCATACGATACCTGCAAACGGGTTTTGGTGCTCGTGAGGGAAACCTAAGGCGTGACCTATCTCGTGAACAGGGACATCTACCCCACGGGGATCAGCCCGAAGATCCCATCCGAAGTTCATGGTACGCTCGCCTTGTTTAGGAATATCGATTGTATCGCGGCCAACATATGACCAGGCTCCATCCCCTTCCAAAAAGCCGATTCGTATCTCTGCCTCGCTGATGTTGCGAACTTCCTCAAACTTGATACCAATCCCTACCTTCTTCCACACCTCAAACCCCTGTCGCACAATCTCCTTCTGTTCATTCCCGCCTGAATAGGAACCACCCTCAAAAAAGTAATAACGTAATTTTGTACCGTTAACCCACTTCTTCCCGAGTAACCGTATTAGACGAGCACGCTCCGGCGACACGCTGGGATCGAAAGTGCGTGGAGGAACCTTTGGCAAAGCACAAAAATGTTGTGCTTCTTTACCTGATTCTGCGCCACCTGAGCCAACTTTGATTCCGAGCTTAGCTTCAATTTGTTCGAGGCGCTTTAGTAATTGCTCAAGTTGATAAGAGTCGATTGGTGAAACTTTAGTCATGACAAATTCCTCCAAAGTGAATACCTAGGGACTTTAAGTCCAAAGAACCAGCTATTTTGAGAATGTTTGTGTTCATCTACCTGAATCAAGTGAGAGCACAGTAGATTCAGTAAAGATAAACTGCAACCCTGTCAACAATGACCTAGATAAATGCGAGCTTTCGAGCTTGTGTCAACTGAATAAAATCCTTGTGAAAGCCAGATTTTTTGTTATAATGATGAGTCTGGACGGAGAGGTTTCCTACCCTCAATATCCCATGAGGAGATGGCGATCGCACTTTACAGAGAACTCGTGTTCCCCATTCTAGTTTCCAGCTTTACACTGTCAACGATCAATAATCAGGACTGTTTTTAGATCCTAGTCTGAAACCGTTGATTTTCCGTTGGGATATCGATTGTGCAATCGCCCTGAAACCCTTATTCTACAGTTGCCAATCACACACTATCCGAATTATTGATAGGAAGAATTGACAACAGCCTGCTAGAGCTTGCTGCATAGCCTTTATAGGCTAGCAAATAAAACTGTGTTAGTGGGGGTCGTCGGTTAAAATCCCGCCGTTTCGATCAACAAAACCCGCCTAACGAAGCGGGTTTTGTAGTTTTTGTAAAAATTTTCACTCTTTGGCAATGATTAAACAATCACTCTCAACTTTAGACAGCATATCTGGAAAGGCTGATGTGTAGTTGCCATCTTTGTCTACAACCCTGCGGAGTATATATCCGTTCTCAGCAGGTTTGCCGAAAAACGAGTTTGTGCGATGCCAGATATCTCCATTCGGAGTATTTGGATCTCGATCAATCAAAAAATCTACCAGCCACGGCGGCACAGACCATCCAAACACTATCGGCGTGATGTGTCCGTGCTGCAAAGTTGCATCAGAGAATCGGAACAAGTAGCTGAAGCGAGAAAATTTGACTAAATAAATTAACATCCGTCCCGCCATTGATGAATGAAATGTCCAGATAACAGGGTCAAAAACGCGCAGCAATAACGTCCGTTCCTCAGCATTCCAGTCTGAACTGTACATCGTCAGACAATCGTCTGGTAAAACATTCCCGTCCATAAAAAAGATACCTTGTAGGACTTCGGGTAACTCCGCTGGATGTTCTATTTTCATCCAATTCGCGATGTCTTTTAGTTGCTTTTGTTCGATTAACATGGTATTATCTATCCTCAAAATAGTTGTGTTTTGGTTTCCTATTAGATACCCCCTTGATTTCTGAGTCTATCGCTCGCTCAATAGTTTGTGTGGCGTGCGGTTTCAACTGAGGTGTTGCACCATTGCCAATAAGTTTTTCAAGGGCGGGCGGGACACCCCACAAGAAACTTGATGTCTTGTGGAACAGGCATCTTGCCTATTCTTGAGAATGGTGCAATATCTCAGTTTCAACCGCTGTCTGATGCGAGCTTTTGGATTAATTACCGCCGCAAGTTAGGCTCAGAGCTTCGTCGCACTTTGCCTACCGTACTCACGACATCCACCAGCATATTGAGTGCGATGTCTTTACCGGGGCAAATCCGTCCCGCACTACGATCGCCCACGGAATGAAATCCCATATGAAAAGGGCACAGATTCTCCCGCTTAGGGTTGAATTCGTATACCGTCGAGCCCCAGAAACTCTCGTCTAGCAGCCCCAAACTGAGCGGTATCAGTACCTTGGTTCCTGCGGGGAAGGTGCGTTCTTTGCCCGCTACCGTTGCGGTGAAAGGCTCTGTCGCGACTCGGTGGGTGGCGCTGACGGGGGCCCAGAGGCGCGCGCATTCCAAGAGGAACAGTTCGATCGACTGGCGATCGTCCAAATCGAGCTGATCCCAAAAATCAGTCGGGTTAATTTCGGCCGTCTGCTGTCCTTTATAGGCGGGGAGAGGGCGGTATCCCATTGCCGTGTAGCCCAGGTGCAGGGGGCCTTGCATTCCCGCTATTCCCATAATTGATGTCATCAGCTTTGCCAATTCCCGCTTAGTCATGCCGTTATTTTCCGAGCTCTTCTCGAAGTCGGCTAAAGCTGGGGAATTTTCATAGATAGTCGCTGCACGCTCGATAAGAGCGGACAAATCCCCGTGTCCAAAGAGGTTCAGGCTTTGCAGCAGGTTGCCGATGACGGCGAAGTAGTGCAGCGGGCTTTGGCGGGTGTAATGCAATTCGGTGAGAAGTTCGATCGACTCTGAATCGTCTGGATTAATCCCAAAGATGACGTAGTGCAGGTATCGGACTAAAAATCCCATCCAACCGCGCTTGACATCGGTAAAAAACGCTCCCCCCGCACCGTGCGACATCTCGGCATAATCTGCAGCTAGCCGATCGAGCAACCGTCTGCTGATTTCGTCTCCTTGGCGATCCGTTGTGGCACTGTTGAAGAGATACTTCTGCATACAGCTTCGGAATGCCGCGTGGTTGCTGCTACCGTCAGGTTCGCGATCGGACAAAGACAGGAGGAAAAGGTTCCTACCGCCGACATCTTGGTTGGGGGCGCTATCGGGATCGAGTACAGAAGTACCAAGCCGCCATCCGCGCGCCTGGGGCGATGTGAGTGCTTTTTCCAGCGTGTCAAACTCTCCCATCACGACTTGCCCCGCGCAGCAAAAGTTGGCTCCGAAAGCCAGCCGTTTTATCGGCAAATAGGTGGGTTCGTTGGCAATCAAACCCTCAATCAGGGCGATCGGTGGTAGCATCGTTTTGCTGAGACTTTCTTCCGGGTTTTGCAAAGCCCAAACCTGAAACTCGTTCAGGGCCGGGTTCATCAGCGATGAGAAAATAGTATCTAAATTTAGGTTCATCATAATTCCTCCGAGAATCCCTCGCCATAACCCGCTTCGCAGTTAGCAGCAAGAGGGTATTGAGTGGCCATTGAGCGGATATTGAATCCCACTTAATTGCCAAAATCAGTAAGTATAACTATAGCCATCTTTATTTGTGAACACAGTGGCAATATAGATATAGTTTTACTGAATATGTCTGCGCTCCAGTCTAGCCTTTTCCCGGAGATTGAGTGGAATTTTTAACGATTGCTGGTAAGTATATCTACTTTCTGTATCTAAAGTATTAGCCCCAATCTCTGAGAGTCGCACATAAACCGTAGTTATGTGCGACTACTTGCTATTAGATTGAGGCAAAATCGGCGACATTAATTAGACTGAACGACACCCCATTTAGAGAGGCTAAAATTTCTCCGTTTGCTGATAAACGGATGAAAGTTGCATTGTTTTCTTGAGTAATTGACAGTTGGGAGAAAGTAAGATTGTTGCCTAGAGAAAGCAAATCTTTTCCGTCTTCAAAATTCAAGATAATATCGATACCGGAATTGGGAGATAGCAAGAAGCGATCGTTGCCATCACCTCCGATCAAAGTGTCATCTCCATCTTCACCGAATAGGAAGTCGTTGCCATCACCCCCAATAATAGTATCATTTCCCTTGCCTCCGCGCAAAGTATCATTGCCAGTGCTGCCATCTAGCAGATCGTCGCCTCGGTTGCCAAAGATAATATCGTCACCATCGCTACCTGTAATGGTATCAATTCCCTTGCCGCCGTAAAGGGTATCGTTGTCAAAACCGCCATTGATTAAGTCATTGCCTTGATTGGCATTAATCCAGTCATTGCCGTTAAAACCAAAGATCAAATCATTTCCCTTTTTGCCACTTAAAACGTCATCGCTGCTGTCGCCACCTAGAGTATCGTCGCCATCAGTACCGATTTTTTGATTGGGGGAATTGTTGACTAATTCTATGCCGCTGTCGGGGAAAGGTTCCGCAGCAGTGAAGTCACTGTCTATATTCTTGCGAATTGTGGGGTTATTGACGCTTGCCGATTGAATTTGTGCGTCTAAGGATGTGCCTGTATTTTCTGTGATCGCCTCCTGAATTGTTTTATTTCCGGCTGCGACTTGCTGCAAGTCTTTAGCGACTTCACCTTGTTCTACCTGTTGAACTTGGGCTATTTTAGTAGCTGCATCTGAAAGCGGGAGGTTGCTAGATGCGATCGCCCGTACCCGCTGATTCCCTTCAGAAATAATTTTAGCAACTTCCGGTGCAAGATCGGACGCTTTTTGTGCTTGAAGTTGAGTGGCAGCAGACTGAATGATGCTTTGTAATTGTGCGGGATTGCTTAAATCGACAGCCCCGGATTGAATTTGATTGGCAATAGTGGAAATAATGCGATCGGCAATATCGGTTTTAGAGTTAGCCGAAATCCCGCTAATTAAAATTGTCGTCTGAACAACAACGTTTTGTACCTGAATGTGCGCTGCATAAACCGCCAAACCGTTCGGATCGTTTTGAGTAATTGCCTGTAGCGGATCGTAGCTAGTCAAATCAATTGTTGACGGTACTCCAAATGCTGCCTTAACTTTAGTCTCTGCTTCATTAGGATTGATACCTTGTGCAACCATCTTCTCCATCAGAGTAGTCAAAGGCGTCACAACCGTAGCATCAGGTGTTGCTGTTAGCGCTGTTTGCTGCGGTAAATAAGTAGCGGTATTAATACCGTCAGTAACTACCAGTCGGCCTTCATTCGGTTCGATTTCGCCGCTGTTATTTTTGTCAAATTGGGGAAGAGAGACATCTAAATTAAAACTGCCATCGACGTTAGAAATTGTGAATGGTTCTTTGTCATCTTGGATACCGTTAAAGTTAGAATCAAAGAAGACTTTAGCTCCCGTTAGGTAACTATTAACACCGCTACCACTCTGTCTTGAACTTTCCCCCGTGCCAAATTTAGCCAACTCAAATGTAGCAAAATTTCTTTTCCAAACTGTTTGTTTTCCTTCCCAAAATTCCCAAGGAACTATAGCTTGAAACTCCAGCCCTAAAAAAGCATTAACTTGACCTGATATATCAAAAAGTTCCCAGGGTTTACTAATGCGGGAGCCAATTTCAGAGCCTCGGATTTTACCATCGCTTTTGCCGTTATTTTCTCCAATATCTACTAAATCAATGCCTATGCTTCCTTGTATTCCAGCCGTTCCATAAAGGCTGGCCACTACTGCATTTACTCCGAGCCCGGCTTTAATACCAGCATTGATTTTAAGTTCATCAACATCCGCACCAGTACCGTCTGGGTTTGCGCGATCGCTCACGTAAAAACCATCTAAAACTTTGTAGGCTGATGACGCATCGAATTCATCATCTTTCCATTCTTTTAATCCGTAAGTATCGTAGCCAAATGCGAGGTGTGCTGACGCATTAAAGTTGCCTTCAAGTAACCCTGATATCGGCCCAAATATAGGAAACTCTTTCTTAAAATTGAAATCTATTCCCAGTGGAGGCATATCGTAGGTGAAAAGGACAACATCAGGTTTTCCTAAAAGAAGTTGAATTGCTGTTTCTGGCTTGGTTAAAATTGGCAAGTCTATGCCCGGAACGCTCTTGAATTTATTGACAAAATCTTTTTTATTGCCGCCTGTTTTAGAATTAATTTGTTGAGAAATATCGGAGACTGAGTTTTTCAGTGTCGGTGTTTTGTTTTTGAGGCTAGAGTTGGGCTTGGCAACATTAATATTGCCTAAACTGTATGAACCTAAATCGATCGCAATATTTCCTGAAGAGTTTGACAGGCTATTTGCCAATTGCGAGATCTCGTCGATTTTGATAACTGCATTTAAGAAGTCAGTAGCAACATTACCATTCGAAAATTTAGTTGCCAGTTCCAAGATCGAAACTTGGCCATCTCGATTGTTATCAAAGGAATCAGCAACGCCAAGTTCTGACAGTAACTTAGTGTCTGTATTTAGGAAATCGATAATGGGTCTAAAAGGGTCAATAATATCAGAAACAGTGGTGAGTATTGGTTTTGCCAAGTTAGTAATAAAGGTTCCCAAGTCGAGTTTGAGGTTGTTAAATTCGACTTTCGGGTTAGGCAAGCCAGCAAAGGGATTGTTGGTGGTTGGCGAGCCTATATTTACCTGATTATTTGATGGCAACAATGATGATGAATTTGAAGTAGCGCTTGTGTTTGAATTTGAGGAACCTAGCAATTGATTTAACCGTGAAGCCGCTGACAAATTCTGATTGGATGTCAGTGATGAATTTAAATTTGATATACTCGATGAATTTGGAGACGACGGCGAATTATTTAATTGACCGTTTCTATAATTAATCAGCGGCCAATTGACTGCCAAATCCAAGTCAAAAGATGGAAAAGCAGCATTGCCATTAATGCTAGTTTTTCCGTGCAAGCCGAGATTGGCATTACTGGTTAAGCTAGATTGAAATAAGTCTTCTAACTGATAACTCCCGTCCAACTCAGACAAAGTTAAACGATTGCCATCATCAGTACCGCCCAGATTATCTAAGTCATTCAACTTGACTTCAAAGTTGGCATTGAGTTGAGTTGGGTTTTCAGGATCGTCGGTAAATTCAGCTTGTAAAAAAGCGAGATTAGCTTGAATCTTGAAATTCTCAGGAAGTGCTAACTTAAAGTTAGCGTTCAATTTGGTATTGTCCGTATCGATGTAGCAGCCAAAATCTTTGTTGTAACCGACACCAATAGATAATTCATAGTCAAATCCCGATTTTTCAGGGGTCTTGAAAAGACTAGCAACTGGCGAAATCAAACTCTGAGAAGGAACAATCGCACTAGAACGAGAGCCATTACTACTATCTATAACAGGTGCTAATGCGGCTGAATTACTGATAGTCGAATTGAGGCTTGATGCTTCTAAATCATTGGATAAGTTGGAAAAGCGAGAGAGATTTGTAGTCGGTGAGAAGGCGACAACTTGATTCGATAGCTTCGGAGGGTTTTTGACTTTCAATCCGAGTGCGGGCAATCCTAAGTCTTCAGCAAACTTAATATCATCTAGTTGATATTTTTTGCCAATTTTAATGACTAAGTTACTGTCATTGGGATTTGAACTGCTCTCGACTTTAACATCGAATGCCGACCCAAAAACCTCCTGAATGCTATTTTGGAGCTGACTAGGCGTGAAATCTGTTGCATTTTTAATCGTATTGACCAGACTATTTTTGAAATTGCTAATAAAATTCGGAGAAATGTCGCTGAGTCGTCCTAAAATTGGCAGTTTGAAATCATTAAGTTGGTCGTTAACAATGTTTTCTAGTTTGTCTAATCCTTTTTCCAAACCGCACCAAAGGGTTTTGTTATCGCTATTAGTAACGGCGACATCTGCTGATGGCGTTGGCGTTGGCGCAGGAATTGGCGCTGGCGCAGGAGTTGGGGTTGGGGTTGGGGTTGCAGGAGTTGGGGTTGGGGTTGCAGGAGTTGGGGTTGGGGTTGCAGGAGTTGGGGTTGGGGTTGCAGGAATTGGCGCTGGCGCAGGAGTGGGTGTCGGTATCGCAGGAGTTGGGGTTGGGGTTGCAGGAGTTGGGGTTGGGGTTGCAGGAGTTGGGGTTGCAGGAGTTGGGGTTGCAGGAGTTGGGGTTGGGGTTGCAGGAGTTGGGGTTGGGGTTGCAGGAGTTGGGGTTGGTGTCGGCGTATTGTCGTTATCAGTAATGGCGACGCTAACAGGTGAAATTGTGATGCTGTTATAATTAACATCGCTACTGGTAGCAGTATGGTCGATCGCACCCGTATGATTTCCTTCAACTGCATTGTCATCAACAGCAGCCACCGCCACAGTTTGAGCGACATTCCAATTATTAGCGGTAAAAGTAAGTGCGGTAATTGGTTGAATTTGACTGCCTGTAGCCAAGTTAATCGTAACAGGTGCTGTCGGTTGAGTATTTAACTGAACGCTGTAACTTCCAGTTGCACCGCCTTCCGTTGCATTCGCAGCAGTGGGGTTAATAGAAACGCCTGGGAAGTCGTTATCGGTAATGGCGACGCTAACAGCCGGAATTGTGATGCTGTTATAGTTAGTATCGGTACTGGTAGCTGTATGGTCGATCGCACCTGCATGATTTCCTTCAACTGCATTGTCGTCCACAGCAGCCACCGCCACAGTTTGAGCGACATTCCAATTATTCGCTGTAAAAGTAAGTGCGGTAATTGGTTGAATTTGACTGCCTGTAGCCAAGTTAATCGTAACAGGTGCGATCGGTTGACTATTTAACTGAACAGTGTAACTTCCATTTGCACCGCCTTCCGTTGCATTTGTGCTGGCAGGATTAATCGTAATGCCAGGAGTTTCATTATCGCTGTTGCTGGCGCTGACATCATCGGGATTGAGATTGCTGTAATTAATGTCGGTACTGACAGCCGCAGCAGTGACAATATTGTAAGTTTTACTGCCATCAGCAACGCTGTCGTCAACACCTGTCACCGTTACCGTTTGCGGTTGATTCCAGTTCGCAGGCGTGAAAGTTAAACTGTTGCTGGAAACTGTTGCTTCGGCGGGATTGGAACTGCTCAAATCAATGCTAACATTAGCACTGGGTTGACTGTTAAGTTTAACGGTAAATGTAGCGCTGTCGCCTGCTTCTGTCGTCACTAATCCGCTGGCAGGATTGACGGTGACTCCGGCAGTGTCATCATTACCGATCGTAGTTGTAGCGGTAGCAGCGGTAATAGTCGGAGTCGGGCCGGGCGCAACCGGATTTGACAGAGTAACAGTAATAGTTTCATCCGGTTCAATTATCGCATCGCCCAATACATCTAAAGTAATGGTTTTCGATGTCTCGCCCGCCGCAAAATTAACCGTACCAGTAATGCTAGTTCCCCCAGAAGTGCCGCCGATATTGTTGTAATCGCTGCTGTTTGTAGCAGTTCCTCCAATTGCATAATTTACACTGCTGGCAGCATCAATCCCGCCGCTGCGAGTCACGGTAAAAGTAACGGGAGTAGTGCCACTGTTGCCTTCGGCGAGGCTGGCAGTACCGGCAGCAATGGCGTAATCTATGGCGTCATTGGCCGGAATAGTTAGTGTTGTTTCTTTTGTTGTACCTGCAATCCCATCAGTAATCGTACCAAAGCTGAACACCGCTGTTTCGGCGTTCTCTGGGATATTGTCAGCTTTGACAGTGACAGCAACATTCTGAGTGAGGGTGTTGGTACCTGCACTGAATGTGAGAGTGGCAGGTGAAAAAGTGTAGTCTGAATCTTGGTTAGCTTTACTGCTGGGGTCGATAACAATTGGTACAACTAGATCGCTGAAGGGAGTGCCGCCGCTGATGGTGACTGGGACATTAACGATGGTATCTGTTGTTCCTTCTGTGCCGCTGTAAGTGGCTGCGCCGAAATTGACCTCAACGGTGGTATTCAGCAGGATGGAGACATCGTTAGAACCGCTATTGGCGGTGGCGAGATCGGGTTTGTTGTCGGCGTTAAAATCTTTGATGGCGATCGCTTTTGGATTTGTCCCGACTGCGTAGTTAATGGGGTTGCCAAAAGTGCCTTGACCGGTTCCAGTTAGAATAGAAACGTTGTTTGATTGATTGTTAGCCACAGCGATATCGAGTTTGCTGTCGGCGTTTAAGTCGGCAACTGCGATCGATGCCGGACTATCGCCTCCCGCTGAGTAGTTGGTGGCATTGCCAAAGACACCTTGACCAGTTCCAAGTAAAATGGAAATGTTGTTAGAAATGCTGTTGGTGATGGCGAGATCTAGAATGTTGTCACCGTTAAAGTCTCCTGCGGCAATGGATGTTGGATTAGTCCCAACTGCATAATTTACCGCGATTGAAAATCGGTCTGCACCAGCGCCTCCCGTGTTCAGTAGGATGGAAACGTTGTTAGAACCGCTGCTAGTGATGGCAAGATCGAGGCGGCCATCGCTGTTAAAGTCTCTCGCTGCAATCGCGGTTGGAGTTGTCCCTACCTGAGATATATTTTCTTCAATAGCAAAACCGTTGCCTTGAGCGTTTTGTAATCCGATGGAAACGCCACCATTAATGTCTGCTACAACTATGTCTGATAAATTGTCTGCGTTAAAATCGCCTACGCCGATCGCACTGGGCGGGTTTGTCCCGGCGCTAAAGCTAGTGGAGTTGCCAAAAGTACCTTGACCAGTACCCGGTAAGATGTAAACGGAACCACTAGGAAATTCTCCACCAGACCAGTTAGTTACGGCTAGGTCTAGGAAATTATCGGTGTTAAAATTACCTGCTACGATGGGAGTACGACTGGATTGATTTACGTTGGCGGGAGTGCCAAATCCTCCTTGGCTGTCCCCTATTAATAGGGAAACAGCGGTTCCGCTGCTGATGGCTAAGTCTGGGATATTGTCGTTATTAAAGTTTTCGGCAGTCAGGGATTGGGGATTTGTGCTGGTTGGAAAGTTGCTAGCGGAACTGAAAGTAGACATGATTAATTTACCGATTAGTTAACAACAGTAATTTTTGATGTTTCGAGTTGTGAAACTGATGCAAATCGCCCCTAAGTTGCTGGCATCAGTGTCCCGACGATCGCAAGTACAAACAGGCTGCCTCCCACAGCGATAGTTACTATATTCCATACCGAAAATCGATCGTTAGGATTGTGGTTTGGGGCTGCTAAACTGTTCAGTTCATTCACAATCTCTTGAACAGGAAGCAAAACTATTACAGATAAAAAACTAACTAGCCAGTATGGGTCTGGCAGTCGGGTACACAGCGCAAGCCCCAACCAAGCCAGAGTCAGCAAGAAGGGACTACAGTTGGCATCAATACCGCGCAATTTAGCCCTATTTCTAATTTTCGTAATCAATGAATAACAAAAAATACCGTTGAAAACAGCTCTCCAAAATGGGCTAATGTCGTCTCCTGTTGCGGCTTTGAATAGCTGCCAGTTTTTGTAAAACCAAAAAATTTGATAGAGGCCCAAGGTTACTAGGGACATCACGAACAACTTCAGCCGAGAAACAGGAAAAAACATTGGTGGTGCATCTTCATTCATATCAAAAACCTCATAGGTGGATAGACTACTACTCGATCGGGACTTATACCCAATGCGGTCGATTATCAGGTCGATGGTAGGGGCGGGTTCACCAACAATATCTGCTAATAGACAATTTCAAAAACCCGCCCCGGCCGCGATCGTACTGTCGAATACCGGGGCGGGTTTACAGAATCTCTCGTTTCTCTTAAAGATATCCGCGAACCCGCCCTACAGGAATTATGGTCGATAAACCGGACATCATATCAGTCCTATTGCTATTAGATTGAGCCAAAATTTGCGACACCGATCGCACTTGCCGTCACCCCATTCAGAGATGCTAAAATCTCTCCGGTTGCTGACAAGCGGATGAATGTTGAACTGTTTTCTTGAGTAATTGAGAATTGCGAGAAAGTCAGACCATTACCCAAAACTAACAAGTCTTTACCAACTTCAAAGTCAGTAATAGTATCAGTACCGGAATTGGTAGATAGCAAGAATTTATCTACCCCATTCCCTCCCGTCAAACTATCACTTCCCAAACCGCCATTCAGCAAATCGTCACCGCGATTGCCAAACAAGACATCATCACCGCTACTTCCGAGTAAAGTATCGTTACCTTTGCCGCCGAAAAGAGTGTCATTCCCCACCGCACCGTCGAGGGAATCATTGCCCCTCAGACCCAGCAAAACATTATTTGGACTGTCGCCAGTCAGGGTATCATCGCCATTTGTACCGAGAATTCGATCGGGGGAATTGCTGCCCAAATCTGCGTCGCCGGTGACAACAGGAGTTGCAATCCCAGCAGGTAATATCACAGCTTGAATTTTGGTATCTAAAGCAGCACCAGTATTCTCAGTAACTACCTGGGAAATTGTCTTAGTTCCCGCACCAACTTCTTTGAAGTCTTGAGTAGTTGGGCCCAAAGCTACTTGTTGGACGCGGGCTACTGATTCAGGAATTGATGTTCCTGTTGGGTTGGAGACAGCAGAATCAATGCGCTGATTTGCTGTTGCCATTACTGTCGCAGCTTGCGAGGTAATTGAGGTAACTTTTTGACTGTTGAAACTGGGGTCAATCTGCTGAATATTCGCGGCAGCTTGCTGAATTATTGGTTCTAAAGCGAGTGCGTTGCTGAGGTTTAAAACAGTGCCGGATTGAATTTGACTCGTAATTGAACTGACAACAGCTTTGACAATTTCGTTAGTAGCTGCACTGGAAGCACCGTCAATCAAACCCGCAGTTTGAGTGATAACATTTTGGACTTTTACCATTGCAGATAAAGTTGCCACGCCGCCCGGTTCGCTGTCGTTGGTGGCGGCGATCGGATCGAAATCTGCGATCGGAACATCAGCAGGAATGGCAAGAGCAGATTTGATGAGAGATTCAGCCCGATCGCTCTCAATTCCCTTATCTATCAAGTCCACCATCAGAGTAGTTAACAGCGTGACCACAGTAGCGTCAGCAGGTGCAGTAACAGGCGTTTCTAAAGGCAAACCGGTCGCGGTATCAGTGCCTCCAAAAGCCACTAAATTTCCTTCATTTGAATCAATCTCCCCATTGGCGTTTTTGTCGAAAGTCTCAAAGGGAAAATCGAGATTAAATTCACCGCTAGTGTCAGTGTTAGTTGAGGGTTCGCCAGCATCGAGAACACCATTTTTATTGGCATCCAAAAATACCTTGGCACCTGCAATGTAATTATCAATCACCCAGCGACCGTTATATTTTGTTATCTTGAAGGTTTGAGAATTGCTTGCACCTGCAGGGTCGGTGGCGGTTAACTTAACCTTAAACGGTCTTACAAAACTCAATGGTTTTCCATTAATATTAAACACTGGTGGAGTGCCAGTAAATTTGATGGTGTTCTTGTTAGAGTCGAAAGAGAATCCCAGCCAGCTACTGTTGAAACTGCTGGTTAAAGGACTGCCATCCTCTCGAGTTAATTTGTAAGAGATTAAGTCGCCATCCGGGTCGGTGTAGACATTTTGAATGTCTTGATTAAACTCCTTAATGAAATAGTCTAAATGAATCTTTTCTTGTGGCGGACGGTTCTGGACAACACCTCCTCCAGCAATAGCTTCACCCAAAGCCAGCACATCAACACGCTTGAAATTAAGACCTGTATGTTTAACGTTATCCTTTTCATCGTCGCCATCGTTGATAGTGACACCGGTTTGTTTCAAAAGATTAGCGAACTCCTTTGGCGTCAGTTTGCGACCTAATTCTTGCTGTGCTAACTGTTGTGCTAATACTGCTATGCCGCTAATGTGGGCTGTAGCTTGACTGGTACCGTGATAGGTGCTTCTCTCGTTTATATCGCCATCTTTGCCAGCCCCAGTGATAGGTGCTCCTGGAGCAAAAACTGTGGTTAATGTCCCGTTACGCTGAGAAAAAGGAGCAATACGATCAGCAGCAGTGGTATTTGCTGTTACCAATTTCCCAGTCTCACCAGGCTTATTCGCAAAATAGTTCCCCAAAGAGAAAGAACCAATGTTGGAATTGTATACCGCGCCAATCGACAGCGAATTCGGATCTGCTGAAGGGTAGTTTACACCTGGAGGCTCATTCTGGTACGGGTAGTAACGGTTGCCTGATGAAGAGACAACAATTATATTTTTCGCCGCTAATGCTGCCAGTTCATCTCCTATACCGTAGAGTGAAGTTTGACTGGTGGCAAAATTTTCACCGCTGCCGAATGCCATACAAACGCTGGCAATCTTGTAAGTATCTGCATTTTGCAATACCCACTGCAAAGCTTGTTCAACATAGGGAAACTTATTAATTTCGTCACTAGGCATATTATCCTTATTATCCTTTCTCACTTTGAGACCGATAATATTAGCCCCAGGTGCCATCCCTGTATAGGTTGGGTCTTGGGAAGCAATAATGCTTGCAATGTTAGATCCGTGTCCGTCTTTGTCGCTAGCATCCGCGTCGCCGTCGGCAAAATCGTAGTTATAAACGATGCGATCGCTGATGCCGTTTGAGTCGCGGTCAGGGCCAAAGAATGGGTGGTTTAAGTTGATGCCAGTCTCTAATACCGCTACAGAGAAACCACTGCCGTCAATACCGGAAAAACGTGGTGTGGCGCGGAATTTATCCAGATTTATTTGCGCGCTGGATACACTAGCAGGTTTCTCATTAAATGGGTCGTTGCCGCTGCCGTCAAAACTACCAAAAAAGTCTGCTGGGAGGAAGTTATTAACGAAACTTGAAGCATTACTATTACCACCAACACCACTAAACAACACTGAGTCGAGGAAATTGCTATCAATCAGGGAAGTGGATAGATTGTTAGTGAGTAGATTGTTGTTGATGCCGCGCAAAATGCTGCTGCTAGGTGAATTTGACTGGGGATTTGTGACGGCTGGGCCTTCATAGCCTGTAGTTGTGACACCTGCAAGACGAGGTACAGCCGACAAATTCAAATTGTAGGGAGTCTGGGCACTATTAACTGAAGAAACTCGAATGCTGTAAGTCCCGTGTGCCAAAATGCGGTTAATTAATTTTGAACCAGCGCCAGAACTTATTGCAGTTGAGATGACATTTTGATTGCTGTCAAGCAATTCAAGATTAATATCTCCCGTAAATCCGCTGACTGCCAAGTCGAAGTCATTGTCAGCACCGATCGTGAATTTGTAGTAATCTGGATCGTTACTACTTACTGAATCACTGTAGTTTCTGAGAGCGGAACTTGCATTAATTGTACGGGCTGTAGCTGATGTGTTTCCAGCTAAGTCTTGTGCTGGGATATTGCTGTCATTATCGTTATTGGTGACAGCGACATCGGACGCATTTAATCCGTTAAATCTGTTATCCGTACTGACAGCAGGGCTAGTAACAATGGTGTAAGTTTGATCACCGTCAATAGCAAAGTCGTCAACGCCTGTTACCGTTACTGTTTGCGGCTGATTCCAATTAGTAGAGTTGAAGGTAAGCGATTGCGGAGAAACTGTTCCTTCTGCTGTATTGGAACTTGCTAAATCTATTTTCACATCGCCAGTAGGTGGGATGTTTAAGCTGTTTAGTTGAACGTTAAATGTTGCGGTTTGGCCTGCTTCTGTGGTGATTAATCCACTTGCAGGGCCAACGGTAATTCCAGCAGGTGTGGGAGTTGGTGTTGGAGTTGGTAACGGAGGTGTTGGGGTTGGTGTTGGTGTTGGTAACGGAGGTGTTGGTGTTGGTAACGGAGGTGTTGGGGTTGGTGTTGGTGTTGGTAACGGAGGTGTTGGGGTTGGTGTTGGTGTTGGGGTTGGTGTTGGAGTTGGTAACGGAGGTGTTGGAGTTGGTGTTGGTGTTGGTAACGGAGGTGTTGGAGTTGGTGTTGGTGTTGGTAACGGAGGTGTTGGAGTTGGTGTTGGTGTTGGTAACGGAGGTGTTGGGGTTGGTGTTGGCGCAGTGTCGTTATCAGTAATGGGGACATTAACAGCCGGAATTGCGACGCCGTTATACTTCGTATCGGTACTGCTAGCAGTATGACCGATCGCCCCCGCATGATTTCCTTCCACAGTCGCATCATCTGTAGCCGTTACTGTGACGGGTTTGGCAACATTCCAGTCAGTAGCGTCGAAGGTAATTGCACCGATCGCATTTATTTGATTTCCCGCATCAAAACTGATAGTAACTGGTGCAGTTGGCTGCGAATTTAACTTGAGTGTATAATTGCCTGTGGCACCGCCTTCTGTAGCAGTTGTGATCTCCGGTGAAATACTCACACCCGTCGTGTCGTTGTCAGCAATCGTGGCAGTCACAGGAGAAATCGTCAGGTTGTTATAATTAGTATCTGTACTGACAGACGTGTGAGCGATCGTGCCGCTGCGTGTTCCTTGCGCTATGGTGTCATCGATCGCCGTAACAGTGACATTTTGAGCAACATTCCAATTATTCGGCGTGAAAGTGATAGGTGCGATCGCATTAATTTGACTGCCCGTGTCAAAATTAATCGTGACGTTTGCAGTAGGTGCGGTAGTCAGAAGTACGCCGTAGCTATCGGTTGCACCGCCTTCAGAAATAGCTGTCCCGCCTTCTGATTGGACAAGAGAAATACCGGGACTATCGTTATCTGTAATCGATGCTGTCACATTGGGAATGACTTTCGCATTATAATTGGCATCGGTACTCATAGCTGTGTGAGAAATCGTGCCGCTGTGGGTTCCTTGTGCTACATTGTCGTCGATTGCCGTAACAGTGACAGTTTGAGCAACATTCCAATTAGTGTTGTCAAAAGTAAGAGGTGTGGCGATCGGATTAAGTTGATTGTCAGTATTGAAACTGATAGTAACCGGTGCCTTCGGTTCGGAAGTTAGCTGGATTTTGTAACTGCCATTGGCGCCGCCTTCTGTAGCAGTTATGTTCGTAGGTGCAACGCTGAAACCTGCTATATCGTTATCCGTAATGGCGACGCTAACAGCCGGAATTGTGATGCTGTTATAGTTAGTATCGGTACTGGTAGCAGTATGGGCGATCGCACCTGCATGATTTCCTTCAACTAAATTATCGTCAACTGCTTTCACCGCAACAGTTTGAGCGACATTCCAATTAGTAGTGGTAAAAGTAAGTGCGGTAATTGGTTGAATTTCACTGCCTGTAGCCAAGTTAATCGTAACAGGTGCGATCGGTTGAGTATTTAATTTAACGGTATAAGTTCCAGTTGCACCGCCTTCCGTCGCAGTCGTGTTAGTGGGAGTAATGCTAACGCCTGCCGTGTCATTGTCGGTAATGGCGACGCTAACAGCCGGAATTGTGATGCTGTTATAGTTAGTATCGTTACTGGTAGCTGTATGGGCGATCGCACCTGCATGATTTCCTTCAACTGCATTGTCGTCCACAGCAGCCACCGCCACAGTTTGAGCGACATTCCAATTATTCGCTGTAAAAGTAAGTGCGGTAATTGGTTGAATTTGACTGCCTGTAGCCAAGTTAATCGTAACAGGTGCGATCGGTTGGGTATTTAATTTAACCGTATAACTTCCAGTTGCACCCCCTTCCGTCGCAGTCGTGTTAGCAGGAGTAATGCTAACGCCTGCGGTGTCGTTATCGGTAATATTAGCCTTGACGGTATTGCCAGCAGTACCATTGACCGTAAAACTTGCAGTAGTGCCGTTATAATTAGCATCGGTACTGATAGCAGTGTGAGCGATCGGGCCAGTGTGTGGCGAAGTTTCTGCTAGGCTATCCTCAACTGCACTGACTGTCACTGTTTGCGGTACAAACCAGTTAGTTGGAGTGAAACTAATGCCAGCAATAGGTTGAATTTGACTGTCAGTATTGAGTGCGATCGCCACATTTGCAGTAGGCTGATTAGTTAGCACCACTGTATAAGTATCCGTCGTCCCACTTTCAGCTACATTAGTGCTGCCGCCCGACTCAACAATCTTAACCTGTGGCCCGCCAGGAATTATTTTAGTAATAAAAGCATCAGAAATACCACCCCCATTCGCCGCTTGCAAAGGATTTGCTGTTGGGAAATTAGTAGAAACAGTAGATCCTGCTACATAAACTGCACCAGTAGCATCCACCGCAATACCATTACCGTAGTCGTCAGCGCTGCCACCCAGATAAGTAGAATCAACCAAGGCAGAACCCGATGAATTGATACTTGTGACAAAAGCATCTTTCCCGCCGCCGCTGACACTTTGAATAGCATTCTTAGTCGGAAAATTAGTCGAAGTCGTATCCCCGGTAACATAAACATTATTCGCACTGTCTAGAGTAATGCGATGCCCGTTGTCATCTCCGCTGCCACCCAAATAAGTTGAATAAATCGCAGTGTAACCTAGAGGGCCTAACTTGATGACAAAAGCATCATTTGCACCACCTGCATAAGTCGCTTGAACTGCATTTTTAGTCGGAAACTCAGTTGAAGTGGTAATTCCGACAACATAGGCATTTCCAGTACTATCTACAGCGATATCAGCACCTTTATCTTCGCCAAAGCCACCTAAATAAGTGGAATAAGCACGCGCACCATTGCCGTCAAATTTAGCGACAAAACCATCATAACTACCTGCCAGGGCATTTTGAAAGCCTAAATCTCTCCCCGGCAAGTTAGTCGAATAAGTAAGACCGGTAATGTAGGCATTACCATTATTATCTATTGCAATGGCTTGAGCGTCCTCACGATCGCTACCGCCGAAATAAGTAGAATAAACTAAAGCACTACCAGTTGGATTAACTTTAGTAACAAACGCATCGCCACTTCCCCCTGCGTATAGAGGTTGGGAGGCATTGGCGGTGGTGGGGAAACCGCCGCCTGTCAACCCAGTAACATAAGCATTGCCGTTACTGTCTACAGCAATGCCATTGCCGAGGTTGCCCTGGCTACCGCCTAAAAAAGTAGAATAAACTAACCCATTCCCGGCAGCATTGAGTTTAGTTGCCGCAGCATAGTAACTAGGTGGTGTAGTTGCTGTAGGTTGAAAAGAACCAGGTGTAGTTGGATAACCCGGATCGACTTGTCCGGTTAAATAAGTATTGCCTTGACTGTCTACCGCAATCCCAAAACCGTATTCATTGCCAGCACCGCCGATATAAGTAGAGTAAACTAAGGCAGTTCCTTGGGGGTTAATTTTAGTAACTAAGAAATCAGCTTGACCCCCTGGCGTAGTTTGCAATGCACCAGGAGTAGTCGTAAAATTGTTAAAAGTAGTGCCTATAATGTAAGCCGCACCTGTACTATCTACAGTCATGCGGTTGGCGTAATCATTGCCGTTGCCGCTTATGCCATCACCGCTGCCACCTAGATAAGTGGAGTAAGCTAAAACCGGATCGATAACTAGGGGTTGAGTGGG
The DNA here is from genome assembly GCF_036701335.1 of Microcoleus sp. Pol12B5. Taxonomy (NCBI): domain Bacteria; kingdom Bacillati; phylum Cyanobacteriota; class Cyanophyceae; order Oscillatoriales; family Microcoleaceae; genus Microcoleus; species Microcoleus sp. Pol12B5. The sequence continues at coordinate 235,139 of NZ_JAUBQQ010000002.1, forward strand.
GTCAAAATATCCCAAACTAAAATTAACTTGACCGTTTCCTAATAAATTGTAAGCGGCGGGAACATTCACCCGCTGTCCGTTGATATCTTGATAAACTATCGGTGCGTTATCAATTAATTCGCCTAGCGGTGTCTCTAATATTAGTGCGCCGTCGTCACGCAACCGGATGTCGTTAACACCAGTATAGTTCATCTTAATTTGACTCGGGTCGGCAAAAGGTGCAACCAAAAACTCGCTCTTAAGTTGTCCTTCTGTGCCTTTGAAAACGCGGTCAATTCCTTGATAGACGTTTTGATAAACAACGCCGTTAAAAGTAGGAACGTCTGTGTGCCATTGACTGGAATCTTCGCTTAAAATAAAGTTAGCAACTCCCGGCAATTGTTCCAACCCGGAAATTGTGGGGTTGGGGTTGCTGTTGGCTAAGCTGCTGCGGACAATTGAAGAATTTGTTGGTTGATTTCCCGGTTCATTAGGTGGCTGGAAAGCGGTAAAGGTGATTTCGTTTGGAGTGAAATAGATACTGTGACCGGCACCTTTTACCTGGAATTTCACATTCGGGTCAGTTTGTCCAGCATTTGCAATAAAACTTAAGGGAATTTGACCGTAAGATGCTTGTTGATTTTGAGAGCTCATAGCTGGTACCCCTGGTTTATGTTTGCAAGCAACTTTACAAAATTACGAACTCTGCTGTATAGTAAATTCTCGCGGAAAAATTGTGAAAAATACAATTTTCTTGCGAAATTTCACTTAATTTGATGAATAATTGTAACAACGCTGACGGGTGCGCTCGGTCAGTAAGTGCGAGAGTCCGACATTCCGCCAGTTCGATATTCCGAGAGTCCGAGAGTCCGCCAGGGGTTAAAAACCCCTGTCTCATAGCTAAAGTCCTCTGAAAGAGGACTGGTGTTGATGATAATTTAATTGGATTTGCCAGTCGGTTTCAACCGACTTTCGCTATGAGACGGGGAATTAATTCACTCCTAGGACTTGTGGGTGAATGCAAAAACTCAAGAATGCCAAAAACTTTGGGTAAGTCCGCGAGTCCGACAGTCCGCTAGGGTTTTTAAGCCCTGCCAGACTGCGGGTGTTACCTTTATTAAAGTTGATCGCGATATTTCTTAGGAGTCAAACCGACGATTTTACAGAAAGTCTTGCTAAAGTGACTTTGGTCGTGAAACCCGACTTGTTGCGAGATATAGATTATTGATAAATCTTGCGTTTTCAATAACTGTTTGGCTTTTTCAATTCGGCACTGAATCACGTAATGATGTGGCGTAACTCCAATTGATTGTTTAAACAAACGACCGAAATAAGAAGGACTCATCTGCACTAAATTAGCAAGTTCACTTAAGTGCAAATCTCGGTGTATATACTCATTAATGTAATTAATAACTATTTGTAATTGGTGAGGGTCTAAACCGCCTTCAAAATCGCGCATATTGGTTTTTTGTGCACAATAGCGGTGCAGTATATGAAGTGAAAGCGCGTTCTTCAGTGCACCGACATAAAGAGTACCGTTTAATCCACCTGATGCGAGTTCGGTTTTGAGGGCCCAACCAATTCCCATAATCAACGGATCGCGGATTTGCCAGTGCGGTATAATTTCAATCTGATTGGAATTTGTCGATTCGTAAACTGTATTGTCGAAGTCGGTAGGTTCAAGAGCGATCGCAATAAATTCATGGTCTTCGACTGCATAGGGGTGGTAATCAGTACCAGCAGCAGCGATAAAAATTTGTCCACTATGGCAGAGTTCGCTACCGTAGTGTTTCCCGTTCAGTTTCGCTCCCCCGATAGTTGAAGAGAGTATCATGCCAATGCTGTGCTGTTGCAGAGAGTGTTCGGGGGATTCGCTTGGCGGCTGATGGTGATATTCGACATGAATTCCCTCCCAGTTTGCCCCGTGACTCGACAGGATTGCGGGATGGGGGAGAATCGATTTCATCGCGTCTGTCTGGGCAAAATCAAGAATTAATGCTTTCTCTGAGGACATAGCTTGCACCTGGGAGAGTTGCTATTATTATATGGGTCTGAAGTCCTTCCAGTTATACAAAAGATACTCAGGGCTTACGCTAAATATTCTCGGTCTGTTTGTCAAGATTTAGCAATAAAATTTAATGGAATTTGACCCTAGGGTGGTGGAGGATCGATGGATAATCCGCACTTTCATACCAGCCGTTGCGCCTAAACTGCTACGCATCTAAATTGTATTTTTGGGCGGGCGGGACGCCCAACCCCTACTCCCCACAAGAATTTGCTCTAATTTGATTGTCAAATTTAAATGCGCCTCAGCTTACAATTAATTACTGATAATTATTAACTTTTAGAAAGATTAATGTAAAATCTCCAATTCTACAATCCCCAATTCTTCAATCCCCAATTCTTCAATCCCCAATTCTTCAATCTAAAATCTAAAATAAAATGACGCCCGCTAAAGTTTCCCACCAGTACAAAAGCACTTTACAGGAAAGCCGCAGGCGTCAAAATCAAGCAAACTTAAATCTTAGAAAAGACCCAGTGTGAAAGATTTGTCGATCGGGAAAATAGCACCAATACCCAACCACAGAGTTACCGCAGTTCCCAACAGGAAAACAGTAGTAGCAACAGGGCGGCGAAACGGATTTTGGAACTTATTAACATTCTCGATGAACGGAATCAAAATCAAGCCAACGGGAACACCGGCCATGCAAGCAATACCCAACAATTTGTTAGGCAAAACGCGCAGGAGTTGGAACACAGGCCACAAATACCATTCCGGCAGAATTTCCAGCGGAGTAGCAAAAGGATTAGCAGGTTCGCCAACCAAAGCCGGGTCTAGTACAGCCAAACCCACGCACAGAGAAATCGTTCCCATGATGACTATAGGGAAAACGTAGAGCAAGTCATTAGGCCAAGCTGGTTCGCCGTAATAGTTGTGACCCATGCCCTTAGCGAGCTTAGCGCGGAGCGCGGGATCGCTCAAATCTGGTTTTTTGATAATAGACATAGTGAGAGTGTTCTCCTTTTAGTTTTACCCGGGCCTGGGATTCCGCTGTATTCGTTAGTCTGAATCAGCGGTGCGATCGCAGGAAGTATTAGCCGTAAATAAATATCATGAGTCATGAATTCTGAATTTTCAACTCACAATTCAGCGGGGGGGCAAAAAAAATACCGCCCCCAAAACTCAAAACTTACAACGGGCCAGAGATACCTTGCTTGCGAATCATCAAGAAGTGAGCCAGCATGAACACTACAATCAGCCAAGGCAACACAAAAGTGTGCAAGCTGTAGTAACGAGTCAAAGTGCCTTGACCGACGCTGACACCGCCGCGCAGCAGTTCAACCATCAAAGAACCAACAAACGGGATAGCTTCGGGGACGCCGGAAACGATTTTAACTGCCCAGTAACCGATTTGATCCCAAGGCAGTGAATAGCCGGTCACGCCGAAAGAAACAGTGATGACTGCCAAGATTACTCCTGTCACCCAGGTTAATTCGCGGGGCTTTTTGAAGCCGCCTGTCAGATAAACCCGGAAGATGTGCAAAATCATCATCAGCACCATCATGCTCGCAGACCAGCGGTGGATGGAGCGGATCAGCCAGCCGAAGTTGACTTCAGTCATCAGGTATTGCACTGAAGAAAAAGCTTCTGCTACCGTGGGACGGTAATAGAAAGTCATGGCGAAGCCGGTGGCAAACTGGATCAGAAAGCAAACTAAAGTAATTCCGCCCAAGCAGTAGAAAATATTGACGTGCGGGGGTACATACTTTGTAGTGATGTCATCGGCGAGCGCCTGAATTTCCAGGCGTTCCTCAAACCACTGGTAGGTTTTTGAGTCGGTGATTTGTTTAGAAAACATGGAGCCAGAATTCCTAAAAGAATATTGCTGTGGTTGAGGTTCAGGGCAGCAGCCACAAGGTTTTTTGTCGCCCCGCGCCGAGCAGCTTGCTTTTACTAGCAAATGCCTGAGGCTATTTTTTAAATTTGGAGCTGACGAAAGGAACTCTCTTGTGCGATCGCCTGCAAGCCCTGGGAAACTAAGCGGTGGCTTGTCCCTACTCGCTGGCGTTGCCCGATCGAATTCCAGACTGTGATAAAAAATGTAACATAATTGCCGTGCAATTTTCACGCGGGCGATCGCTTTTTGGACACTTAAAAGGCTTTTTTCGGAATCTCAACATCCGCCCAAGCTACTATGCGGGGAAGGCTGAGCTACAGCAAGCAGTCCGAGCCGGAAACGGGTTTGCCGGGAGAGGCCAAATTTCATCTCGATCGTAAAACTTTACCTTTTGGCCCCAAACGCCCTCATTGTTGATCTAGTAACCCCAACCGGTTCGATCGTCCAACCGAATCTTGTTTTGTAGTCAGGACTGCAGTCTTTACTCACAAAATCTGCTGGCTGCAACCTGCCTACTTCGGTCAAAAAAGCCGGTAATTGCCCCCTTCCGTAAAGTCCTATCACAATTGAAAAGAAAGCAAACTTTCCACAAAAACTGGCAGTATTGGCGAGAAAGGAGTGGGACGCGGCGATATCGGAAAGGGAATTTCCGGCAGAGACGGGAAGGATGGAAAGTCTCGCGATGGCGGTGTAAACCCTGTCGAAACGATCGCGCAATCTGATGGACTCACATCTGTAACATTTTTAACGTCGGCGATTAAATCCAAGCCGACCAATATCCGAGTTCCCCGTCTCATACCGTCATCATAAGATTCAAATCGGTAAGAGAAGAAGTTAGAACCATTACGATCTTGTACGAAACCAACGACTTGGATTTTGTCGCCTTCGACCCGGTTAAAATCCTCAATAACGGCATGGCGACCTTCACCGCCATAGAAGAGGTAAGGGCGGGCATTTGACGAACCGAGAACAAATAAGTCGGCTCCATTTTGCCCGATTAAATAATCGATTTGTTCTCCTGTTGATGAAAAGCTGTAACCCGATATGGTGTCATTACCCGGCCCGCCAATCAGGGTGTCGCTGCCTTCATTTCCCTCAAGCAAATCGTCTCCTGCATTGCCGTTAATGTAGTCATTATCTAAGTCACCTCTTAAAGTGTCGTTCCCACTGTCTCCCAACAGGCGATCGTTACCTTTGCCACCCATTAACAAGTCGTTGTTGAAGCCACCAAACAAGAGATCGTCTCCATCTCCTCCGAGCGCCGTATCATTGCCTTGACCGCCGATAAGACAGTCATTGCCAGCCCCTCCCAAGATACTGTCGTTATTGTCTTCTCCTCTGATTAAATCCGCGCCTTCGCCACCCTCAATAATATCATTCCCGGCACCTCCTTCAAGTTTGTCATCGCCTTCGCCACCGCTGAGACTGTCGTTACCAGAGTAGCCCAAAAGGCGATCGCTACCGATTCCACCTGCGAGACTATCATTTCCTTCTCCGCCATCTAAAGTGTCATTACCACCCCAACCAAATAGAGTATCATTGCCTCCAAGCCCGCACAGGGAATCATCGCCAATTCCACCTACTAATAAATTATCGAGATTGTCACCGCATATAACTACCATAAATTTTTCCTCCTGAAAGCTATTTCACAACAGTCAATCAATTTGAGATTTTGGATTTGAGATATTGGATTGTTCCCGTCCACTCAATTTTGGGTTTTAGATTTTGTAATAACTTTAGTCCTGATTGACCTTTTGTAGTAAGGGATGCAAGTCTTGCTTCACCTAAATCTGTAACAGAGAACTGAAGTCATTACTAGACAATCCATTTCCTGTAGGGACACAAGATTTGCCTGTGTCCCTAATTTCTTAACTGAAATCAGCGATGGTAATTTGGTTGGCTGTCACGCCATTGATAGCAGTTAAAATTTCACCTGTTGCTGTCAAGGTGATTAAAGTTGCACTGTTGCTAGGGACAATAGAAAGTTGCGAGAAGGTTAAATTGTCGGCAAGTGCGAGGAAGTCGATGCCTGGTTCAAAATCGAAAATGATATCGCTGCCAGAATTGGCTGAAATTAAGAAGCGATCGCTCCCATTTCCTCCTATCAAGCTGTCATCGCCGTTTTCACCGCTGAGAAAATCAGACCCGTTACCGCCCAGCAAGATATCGCTAGCTTGACCGCCGTAAAGACTGTCATTGCCTTCACCTCCACTCAAGCTATCTTGACCGCGATTTCCAAATAGGATATCTTCCCCATTATTGCCAAACAAAATATCGCTTTCTTTGCCGCCGTAAACAGTGTCATTGCCCTCGCTACCGTCGAGGGAATCATTGCCTTGATTGCCGTGTATCCAGTCATTGCCGCCCAAACCGCTGAGAGTATCATTGCCGCGTTTGCCGGCCATTGTATCGCTGCCACTGTCCCCGGAGAGGTTGTCGTCCCCGTCAGTGCCGGTGAGATTGGAGTTAGCTGCGGTCGCATCTATTTCTCCTTCAATCACCGCAACGGCAGGTGTATCGGGCAATGTTGTTTGTTGAATTTTGGTATCTAAGGCAGTACCAGTATTGTCGGCAATAACTTGGGCGATCGATTTCGTACCTATACCAACTGCTTTTAAGTCTTCAGAGGTTTCGCCTAGGGCTACTTTTTGCACGCGGGCAACTTCTCGGTTAACTGAAGCTGTTGCAGTGTTGAATACAACTTGGTCAACGCGCTGATTTGCTTCGGCCATTACCTTAGCTGCATCCGGGGCAATTTGCAACAATTGCTGAGTGTTTAAACCCGAGTCAAATTGTTGTGCTGCTGTGGTGGCGCGATCGACAATTGTTGCTAACTGGTTGGGATCGCTGAGATTGAGAGTTGTCCCGGATTGAATTTGTTGAACGATCGCACTTACAACTGCTTTTACGGTGTCGGTATTGTCCAGAATCGACGCACCGTCTATTAAAGCAGCAGTTTGGGTAATGACGTTTTGTACCTTGACCATTGCAGTCAAAGTTTCTAATCCACCCGCGATCGCGTTTTCGGTAGCTGCGATCGGATCTAAGCTAGTTATATCAACATTAGCGGGAATGGAAAGAGAAGATTTGACGAGAGATTCGGCGAGATCGCTGTCAATTCCTTTGTCAATTAAATCCGCTACTAAAGTGGTTAACAAAGTGACAACAGTAGCGTAAGGCGGGGCAGTGACAGGCGTTTCCAAAGGCAAACCCGTAGCAGTATCAATGCCACCAAAAGCCACAATATTGCCTTCTTCCGGATCGAGTTCGCCGTTGCGATTTTTGTCAAAAACTTCCAAGGAAATATCGAGTTCGTATTCACCTTTTGGGCCAGTTGTTGCAGAGGGTTCGCTAGCATCAAGTTCGCCATTTTTGTTAGCGTCTAAGAAAACTGTAGCCCCAGCGATGTAGCCGTCAATAACAGAACCTCGACCTCGATTATAAAGATCGAAAAATGCTATATCCGATGCACCAGCAGCATCACTTGCTGTTACTCGAATCCAGTAGTTGCGATTGCGCTGCAAGCTATCATCAATCCTGAAAGTACGGCTAGCCGGATCGAAACTCATGCCAGTTGGTAAGGGGCTAATACGACTCCAACTTGTCGGAATTGGCGATCGTCTTCCGCTGACATTTCGCCACTCAAAGTTGGTGACATTTTCATACCAATCTGCTGTATAAGTTAAGCTATCGCTCGGATCGGGATCGATGAAAGTGTCGTTTTGAAAAGTAAACTGCAATTGAGGACTCGAACCCGGTTGCAAACTCAAACCTTGTTCCCGGAACGGAATATTTAAGACTGGCGGACGGTTGACAGGATTGAGAACATTGCGAAGATTTAAACGTCCTCCGCTAACAGTTCTGCCTGCGAGAGAAGGCAACGGGTCAACTGTTGAGAGAATAGAGTTTCTTAGTTGGGCGACAGTCAAGGTTGGATCTTGGGCTAACAGCAACGCCGCCGCACCTGCTACGTGGGGTGCTGCCATTGAAGTTCCGTCATAGAAACCGTAGTTATTACCGGGAACTGTGCTCAAAATGTTTCTTCCGGGCGCACCTAAGTCTACGGTACTGGCTCCAAAATTCGAGAAAAATGCTAGTTGGTCATTGCGATCTGTTGCTGCAACTGAAATAACATTGGGAAGGTCATAGTTAGCTGGGTAAGAAGGTCTGATGTCATTATTAGAGCTGTTATTACCTGCTGCTGCAACAAAGAGAATTCCTGCACTGTTAGCTTCACTGATAGCGTCAAATAAAGCTCTAGAGTCAGGAACATTCCAACTAGCATTAATGACATCTGCACCCTTAGTGGTAGCGTAACGAATCCCTCTGGTGATAGAGACTAAATCTGGTGCTATGCGACTGCCAATCTTCAAAGGTATCAAACTAACATTATGGTTAATTCCAGTAACGCCAATGCGGTTATTACCAATTGCACCAATGGTTCCAGCAATGTGGGTTCCGTGACCGAGATCGTCACTTGGATCGTTGTCGTTGTTATAAAGGTCATAGCCGCGAACATCGTCTGTGTAGCCGTTACCGTCGTTGTCAATACCATCGCCAGGAATTTCTCCCGAGTTAGTCCAAATATTGGCTATTAAATCTTCATGGTTGTAGTCTACGCCACTGTCCGTAACTGCAACAATTATCCTTCTGTCACCTGTTTGACTATCCCAAGCTTCCGAGGCATCGATATCAGCATCTGATGTGCCTCCCTCTAATCCAGTATTATTTAAACCCCACAGTTCGCTAAATCTGGTATCGTTTGGTATGAAATCATAGGAACCTTGGTAATTCAGTTCTACTGCCTCTACGTTGGGATCTCGAGCTAAGTTTTCTTGAATTTGCAGCAAATCTAATTCTGAAGAAAATTTGACAATTCGCCACCGATCTAATGGACTGGGTGTGAAGTCAAATTGGGAGCTTGATTGTACTAGGTCTTCTAGCGCTATCTCTCCGTTAGCTTGAAAATTGCCTAGAAAATCATTGCTTGCACCGGGTCTCAGTTTCACTAAAAGTTCGCCTGGTTTGTATTGTGAACCAGTGACAGGATCGATTGGTGGCAATTGACCGCCGTTATCATTCGATCGATCGTTATCAATAGAGACCGCGATCGCATCTGCTGCATTTAAACCGGAATAATTGCGATCGTTGCTGACAGCAGGTTTGATAACAATCCTGTAATTTTTATCACCGTCAACAACCTTGTCATCAACACCAGTTACCGTCACCGTTTGCGTTTGATTCCAATTAGCAAAGTTGAAGTTCAGCGATGGTGGAGAAATTATGCCTTCTACTGGATTGGAACTTTCTAAATCAATTCTGACATCAGCAGTTGGCGGAGTATTTAGTTTGACTGTAAATGTTGCTTTACCTCCCGCTTCTGTGGTGACTAATCCTGATGTCGGATCGACAGTAATGCCAGCAGGTATCGTCGGCGGCATGATTACTGGCGGTAGTGGAGTTGGCGTTGGTGTTGGTGGAGTTGGTGTTGGTGGAGTTGGTGTTGGTGGAGTTGGTGTTGGTGGAGTTGGTGTTGGTGGAGTTGGTGTTGGTGTGGGTGTTGGTGGAGTTGGTGTCGGTGGAGTTGGTGTTGGCGGAGTTGGTGTCGGTGGTGTTGGCGGTGTTGGTGTTGGCGGTGTTGGCGGTGTTGGTGTTGGCGGTGTTGGTGTTGGCGGAGTTGGTGTCGGTGGTGTTGGCGGTGTTGGTGTTGGCGGTGTTGGTGTTGGCGTAGTTTCGTTATCAGTAATGGCGACAGTAACAGGCGCGATCGCAATTCCGCTATATTTCGCGTCGTTACTTGTTACGGCATGATTGATTGTGCCAGTGTGAGTACCTTCTACAACTGTGTCGTCCGTCGCAATCACAGTTACAGTTTGGGCAATATTCCAATTAGCAGCGTCGAAGCTAATGGGGGCGATCGCACTTATTTGATTTCCCCCCTCAAAGCTGACTGTTACCTGCGCTGTTGGCTGCGAATTTAGCTGAAGTGTATAACTTCCCGTTGCACCGCCTTCTACTGCTGTTGTACTGGCGGGATTAACGGTAACGCCGACTGTATCGCTGTCGCTGTTAGTAACGCTGACATCGGCAGCACTGAAATTGTTGTAATTGCTGTCTGTACTAACAGCAGCCTCAGTCACAATAGTGTAAGCAATATCGCCGTCAGCAATATTGTCGCCAACACCTGTTACCGTTACCGTCTGCGCCTGATTCCAGTTATTGGGAGTGAAACTTAAGGTATTAGTAGAAACTGTTCCTTCTGCCGGATTGGAACTGCTTAAAGCTATCGTCACAGGTGCCGTAGGTTGAGTGTTGAGGACAACACTGAAATTAGCAGTACCTCCCGCTTCTGTTGTCGTTAATCCTGCTGTGGGATTAACCGTAATACCGGGAGTTTCGTTGTCGCTATTAGTAACGCTGACATCGGCAGCATTGAAATTGCTGTAATTGCTGTCTGTACTAATAGCCGCCGCAGTGAAAATAGTATAAGTTTGATTGCCGTCAGCAATATTCTCGTCAACGCCTGTTACCGTTACAGTTTGTGGCGCACTCCAATTGGCGGGAGTGAATGTCAGCGAGGGTATAGAAACTGTTCCCTCGGCAACATTGGAACTGCTTAAGCCAACACTCACGTTAGCAGTTGGTTGAGAGTTGAGTTGGACAGTAAATGTTGCTGTGCCTCCTGCTTCTGTTGTCGTTAATCCGCTATCGGGATTGACTGCAATTCCAGCAGTGTCGTCATTCGTAATAGTAGTTGTCGCACTAGCAGAACCAATTGTTGAGCTGCCACTGGGAAAACCACCATTAGGTAAGGTCACGGGATTTGAGAGAGTGGCAGTAATAATTTCGTCTGGTTCCACGCTACCATCACCTAATACATCGAGGGTGACAGTTTTTGATGTTTCTCCCGATGCAAAATTAATAGTACCAGTTATGCTTGTTGCGCCAGAAGTACCGCCGATATTATTGTAATCGCTGCCGTTGGTTGCAGTTCCGCCAATTCCATAATCGACAGTCCCTGCTGAATCAGTACCGCCACTGCGACTAACAGTAAATATCAGCGGATTTGTGCCGGAGTTGCCTTCAGGAACAGTACCAGCACTAGCACCCACTGTGTAAATAATCGGATCGTTAGCAGGAATTGTTAGGGTAGTTTGAGGGATTGTACCTCCAAACCCTCCCGGACTCGTACCAAAACTCAAGACAACTGCTTCATCCATTTCTGCAAGGTTGTCTGGTTTGATAGTGACAGCTATATTTTGAGTCGAACTGCCGCTACCTGCGGGAAAAGTGAGAGTATTAGTAGAAAGAGTATAATCAGCACCTTGAGTCGCTTGTGATGTTCCAGCAGGAACGGGCAAGACAGTTGCGATCGGTACAATCAAGTCTGTAAATCGTAAACCGTCTTCGACTGTCACAGGAATAGTAACATTCGCATCTGCATCTCCTTCAAGGCTGCTGTACGCAGAATTAGCAAAACTTGCTTTCAATAGCACATTCAACAGAATTGAAACTCTGTTACTGTTGGTATTTGCGACAGCAATATCTGGTTTGGTATCAGAGTTAAAATCTCCAACCGCGATCGCGCTACGACTGATTCCCCCAGTATTATAATTAAACGGCCCGTTAAACGTTCCTTGACCGGTTCCAGTTAAAATTGAAACATCATTTGAATCCATGTTCGCTACAGCTAAATCCGGTTGACCGTCAGCGTTGAAATCACCAACGGCAATATCATTAGGATCTACCCCAACATTAAAGTTAGCAGGATTGCTAAAAGTGCCTTGACCTGTCCCTGATAAAATTGATACGTTCTGGCCTGCGGTTACAGCCAGATCGGATCTGCCGTCAGCGTTAAAATCTCCAACTGCGATCGCGGTGGGACTTGCGCCCACATTAAAGTTGGTTGGATTGCCAAAAGTGCCTTGGCCCGTACCGGAAAAAATAGAAACGCTGTTAGCCGGATTCCTGGTAGTGGCAACAACATCGAGATTGTTGTCGGCGTTAAAATCTCCGATCGCGATCGCTAAGAGGCTGGTTGCAGTCCCCACATAGTTGAAATTACCAAAAGTTCCTTGACCATTGGTTAAAGCAATAGAAACTTGGTTCTCTTCTGCCACAACTAAGTCAGCCAAGCCGTCTTGATTAAAATCTCCCGCAGCGATCGCCTCTTTAGTGATGCCAGGACCCAAGTTGTTAGGATTGCTAAAGTTGCCTTGCCCTGTTCCTAAAAAGACATAAGCCCCTCCTCCTATATCGCCGCCAATTGCTACCGATACAGCTAAATCGGGAAGCGAATCCCCATTAAAATTGCCCGCAACAATACCGCTGGGAGATCCTCCACTCCCCAAGGTCAAGTTAGTAGCAGTTCCAAAATTACCTTGACCTGTTCCCAAAAAGATCGACACACTGTCAGAAGTTCTGTTAGCTACGGCTAAATCGAGAAGGCCATCTCCGTTGAAGTCCTGGCTAACAATAGCTGTAGGGGAATTTCCTGTTGTCAAGCCAGTAGGTGTTTGTTTAAACGTATTGAGAACGTGGCCGTAAGCTGCGATCGCTTCTGGCCGAAATGCAATGGCAGCTTTTATTGTCCCCGCTGTCACTGTTAATTCCCAGTCGCCGCCAGCTTCTGCACAACCTGTGAGATTCTCAGAAGCAGCAACACTTGCCCCTGTTAGTTGACTCAAACGCTGTACAAATGCTTTGCCTATATTCCCTTGGCCAACATTACACCCGTAGAGGACAATTTCGGCATTTGGTGTCAGCAATCGCGCCCATGCTTGGACTGCTTGCACGAAATTACCGACGCGATCGCTCAACTTTTCCCAACTCAATTCAAGGTTCCCCAGTTGCACGCAACCGGGTTGCCCGTGGGTAATAATGTGAATTACTGAAAATTTCCTTCCCTGCAAAGCTTCGGCAATTTGTTCGAGGCCGTTGCGGTTTGACTCTAATTGAATTACCTCGGTTTCAGGGATAACGCCGTCGATTAAGATTTGAGGGTCGGGGACGGCAGCATCGATAAATGCGATCGCTTTTGAGGAAAGTTGAGTCATTGACTTTAGGGAAACAGCCGTTGGCGCGATCCCTAAGTCTGGGATGTTTAAGTCTGGGATGTTATCGTTATTACAGTTTTCGGCAGTGAGGGATTGGGGCGTTGTGCCGGCAGGAAAGTTGGTACCAGTACTGAAAGTAGACATGATTAATATACCTAGCGGATACTTCTGGTTTATGTGATGCCAGCAAGTTTACAAAAGCACCAGCTCTGCTGTATTGTAAATTCTTGCGGAAAACTTGGGAAAAATATAATTCTCTTGCGGAATTTATCCCTATTTGATGAAGAATTGTAACAGCGCCGACGGGCAGGCTTTTTTTACGACAGAACTTACGCCTCAATACCAAAGAAACCAGGCTTTTTACCAAAATACACAAGTTTCCCGATCGGGTAAAAAACCCGGTTTCTGAATCCCCGCAAGCCCTAGGCAAAAATACTTGGCAACTACAAACTGCTTTTAATGTGACAGGGGCTTGAGTTTTGTTAAAGCCGATCGCGATATTGCTTAGGAGTCAAACCGACAATTTTGCAGAATGTCTTACTAAAGTGACTTTGGTCGTAAAATCCCACTTGCTGGGATATATATTTTATTGATAACTTCGGTTTTTTCAACAACTGTTTTGCTTTTTCAATTCGGCACTGGGTCACGTAATGATGGGGCGTAACTCCAGTCGATTGTTTAAACATACGGCTGAAATGATAAGAACTAATGTTCACTAAATTAGCAAGTTCACTTAAGTGCAAATCTCGGTTTATGAATTCATTAATGTAATGAATAACTAATTGCAATTGACCGGGGTCAAGACCGCCTCCCACATCTCGCCGGTTAGGTTTTTTCGCGCCATAGCGGTGCAGTATGTGCAGTGAAAGCGCGTTTTTCAGTGCATCGACATAAAGAGTACCGTTTAATCCGCCTGATTCCAGTTCGGTTTTGAGAGCCCAAGCAATTCCGTGAACCAACGGATCGCGGGTTTGCCATTGCGGTATAATTTCAATGGGATTTGAATTGATCGATTCGCAAACTGTATTGTCGAAATCGGTAGGTTCAAGAGCGATCGCCAGAAATTCATAGTTTCCGGCTGCAACTGTTTGGAAATAAGTACCAGCAGCAGCGATGAAAATCTGCCCACTTTGCCACGATTCGCTACCGCAGTTTTTCCCGTTCACTGTTCCTTTTAGTGTTGCTGGATTGAGCATCAAGCCAACCGTGTGCTGTTCGAGACAGTGTTCGGGACATTCGTTTGGTGGCTGACAGTGATATTCGACATGAATTCCTTGCCACTTTGCGCCGTGACTCGACAGGATTGCGGGGCGCGGGAGAATCACTTTCATCGCGTCTGTCTTGGCAAAATCAAGAATTAATGGTTTCTGTGGGGACATAGCTGGCACCGACTGGACGAGTTGCTATTTTGTAGTTGACAAATCCTCGCCGTAGAACGGCGAGGATTCTTCTAAGCATCCGAGTGCCTTCGGGACTGACCGTCGGGAAACAAATCTGAGTTAAATCTGCAACAGCGTTCCCAGCGTACAAACCTAAAATACATAAAATGTAATACTTACTGGTATTTTACAGAAAAATCATGCACAGACGAGTTTTCCAGATTGCTATTGTACTTTGCCTCCAAGTCGTCCTGGTTCTGGGCGCGTGGGCGCAGCCTGCGGCGGCGCTGACTCCTGAACAGCAGCTTTTGAGCGAAGCTTGGCGAATTGTCAATCGCTCTTATGTGGACGACAGCTTCAACTCTCAAAACTGGTGGTCGATTCGCCAAAAAGCTGTCAAGGAACCGCTTAACGACAGACAGCAGACTTACACGGCGATTCAGGGGATGCTGGCGAAACTCGACGACCCGTTCACTCGACTGCTGAAACCCGAACAGTACCGCAGCTTGCAGGTCAACACTTCGGGAGAATTGACGGGTGTGGGGCTGCAAATTGCGATCGACCCCCAGACAAATACTCTGACAGTGGTGGCTCCTTTGGCCGGCTCACCGGCAGATAAAGCTGGTATCCAACCCCTCGATCGCATTCTAAAAATTGATGGCACTCCTACCTCTGAATTGAGCCTAGACGAGGCTGCAACTCGAATGCGCGGCCGCATCGGCACTCCCGTTACCTTGACCTTGGGCCGCGAGGGAAGGGACGTTGCTGAGGACATTGAGCTAGTGCGCGATCGCATTGCTCTGAATCCGGTTTACGCCGAATTGCAGTCGGCCTCGGAGAATTTGCCGCTGGGCTACATTCGCTTGAGTCAATTCAGCGCTAACGCCACTGAGGAAGTCGCTCACGCGATCGACCGCTTGGAAAAACAAGGAGCCGCCGCCTACATTCTCGACCTGCGGAACAACCCAGGCGGACTGTTGCAAGCAGGGATTGAAATTGCCCGCCTGTGGCTCGATTCCGGGACGATCGTCTACACGGTGAACCGACAGGGCATTCTCGGCAGTTTTGAAGCCTCTGGACAAGCCCTAACTAACGATCCGCTGATTGTTTTGGTGAACAAGGGAACTGCCAGTGCTAGCGAAATTTTGGCGGGTGCGCTGCAAGATAACGGCAGAGCTCAACTGGTAGGAGAAAAGACTTTTGGCAAAGGACTGATTCAGTCGCTGTTTGATTTGTCTGACGGTTCCGGGTTGGCCGTGACTGTTGCTAAGTACGAGACACCGAACCATAAAGATATTAACAAGCTGGGGATTTCGCCCGATCGCGTAGTACCTTTGGAACCCATCGCGCGCGATCAAATCGGCACCGCAGCAGACTTGCAATATCAAGCTGCACTGCAACTACTGAAAGAAAAAACTGTGCTGGCAAAGTCAGTATAAGCCTGAGTTTGAAGTTTTGAGATTGCAACAGGTGACAATACGCAGGTCTGTCTGTCTCTGCGTTTGCTTCGCCACGACAGACAAGAATCATCAAAAAAACTCTTTTATTTAAAAGTGATATCAAGTCCGACAGATTCATCTGTCATTCTTCGTTGTGCGAAGCCATGACATACAAGAATGATGCACATCGGACGTGATATCAAAACCCAAAACAGCCCTTCCCTTAAGGTTGGGGGGTTGATTCCTCGGCGTCGGGCACCTCGGCTTCTTGCAAAATCACCGGACGCTGCAGCGGGTCAGCTTGGTTGCTTTGCTCTTGCATCACAGTTTTAGCAAGACTAGGGTCAAAGTAGCGGTTAAAGTCCGATCGCGACTGATTTACTCGCCCTTGGGTAAGATTGACTTCAGCTTGGATTTCGTGCAATTTTTCTTGCACCGCCCGGTAGTGAGGCCAAAGCTGAAGCAAAGCAGAAGTGGCACAGACTGAAAGTACCATGTTGACTGCCAACTTGACGCCTGTTTCGGCCGCGAGGGTTTGGTGAGGGTAGGAACGCTGGCGGCTGCTGCTGCGACGAGGAGTAACCCGAGGGGAGTTTTTTACAGGACGCAGTGGGGTAACGGTGGGTTGAATCGCTTGCATAATTTTTTTTCAAATACCTGAGACTGACGTTTTAGAGTTCACAAGAGCAAATTCTGAGCTTAACGCACACTCGCCGCTGTTTGTCAGGGTGCTGACAGCCAAAATTGTTGAGACAAAGGTGACGCCTGAAGACGGAATTTTCCCATAAAAATGCCTGCCCTTGCAGTCTCGTCTTGCGGAACACAAACAATCTACTGCACTGGGGCAGCAATTGTATGTATCTGTAATGCGAGAGATTTAACTGCTCAGGCAGGCGTTTTGCGGTTCGCAACTGGTGTCTGGAAACTATTTGTACAGTTCAGTTGACAGCCGGAAAGCCAAGATTCCGGGAATCAAAGCAATTACGAGCGCTACGTAGACTTGGGTATCTGTTAAAGACATATTCGCAAAACTCCTTTTCGCGGGCACGAGCTTTCACCAATTTGAGACAAATTGGCACTTTTGGGAATCATTTGTTACAACTTGCAACACAAATGGTGCCTCCGGGGAGAAGTGGCGCAGTGGCGCAGTGGCGCAGTGGCGCAGTTTTTGAGTGTCGGAGGGGGAGAATTTTTCCTGGTTTCCTGGGACTGCTTCCTTCGGACGTTGTTCGGACGATCGCCTCGCACAGAATTACCGCGTTAGGTTAAGATTTAAGTGAAGGTGACACTAATGTTAGACAGAGCGGGTAATTTGCGCTGCGCTCGACCCTTGCCATTTTTAGGTGCACAAAATAGTTAATGCTAGATCAATTTCTCGACGCTTCACCCAATTTTGGAGTTGACGGCTTTTTATTATTGTTGGTTTTGGTGGCTTTGGAGGCTGTACTTTCGGCTGACAACGCGATCGCCCTGGCGTCTATTTCTAAAGGTTTGGAAGATGCCAAGGATCAGCAAAAAGCTCTCAACTTGGGTTTGATAATTGCTTTTGTTCTGCGGATCGCCCTAATTTTAACGGCTACTTGGGTGATCCAATACTGGCAGTTTGAGCTGCTGGGTGCTCTTTACCTGCTGTGGCTTGTTTTCCAACATTTTACTTCAGATACAGACTCTGAAGGAGAACATCACGGGCCCAGATTTGCGACTGTGTGGCAAGCAATTCCCATGATTGCTTTTACGGATTTAGCGTTTTCATTGGATAGCGTTACTACTGCGATCGCTGTTTCTGACGACACTTTTATCGTCGTAACAGGCGCTACTATTGGAATTATTGCCCTGCGATTCATGGCCGGGTTGTTCATCCGCTGGCTGGATGAATTCGTTCACCTCGAAAGTGCTGGTTACATCACAGTTGGGTTCGTAGGAATGCGGTTGTTGGTGAAAGTAATTAATCCAGATTTAGTTCCTCCGCAATGGCTGCTGATTTCCAGTATCGTCTTGATGTTTGTCTGGGGATTTTCTAAGCGTACTCCTGAGTCAGTCGAGATTGCAAAATCTCTAGAAATGGCTCTGAATCAGCCGGATTCAGAAGTTGCTGTGCGAGAATCACAAGGACAGAAGTCCGAAAATTAACATACTTTCATTTGAATAAAATTAGCTTAAATCTGTCAAACCAACAAGATTGAAGGCTGGTCAAAACGTGCAAAAGCCTTTCATCCCGGTGACTTTAGTCTGGGGATGAAAGGCTTTTATTTTATAATATTGTTTCCTTCACTACGCGATCGAACTTATGGGAGTAGAATTGGGCCTATGGAAAGGCAGTTATCAAAATCAGACTCAGCAATGGTTGCGCTGGTGGGATAGCGAGGGGAATTTGTTGCTGAGGGGGTTGGCGGCATATGGGCGATCGATCCAGATCTGATTTTAGCCTTGGTGGTTGCTGTATTTTTTGGGGCTTTAGGGAAATAAGGCGGGCGAGGGGAAGAGGTTGTAGGCGATCGCATTTCACCTGTCGGGAAAAAATGTAACCTTCCCAACCACCCGGCGCAGATAACCTCTGCATCATCACCGATCACTTTTCGGCGGTGTGCATGGGCGTTGTTAGACCTTTTCTACATAACTCTATAATTTCATAAAGTACTGTTATTGATGATACATACCGAAATAACAGCAGGAACCATTACAAATTTTATTTTTCACCTGAATCTTTTATGATAAACCAACGTGAGTTTCTTGAATTACCAATACGATCAACATATTTTGCATCTTTTAGAAACTTACTTGTGTAACTACTGTTCTTGTGTTCTAGGAGAGTTGTTATATCATCATTTGAGGCCTCTCCAAATTCCATTAGATAATCGTATAATTTAACGTATTTTGTTGAAGCTGATGTCACAGAAAAAGTTTTTATTATATCAAAAAATTCATTCCATGTAGGATTTACTCTTATATAAACTCCCTCTTTACTTCCGCAAAATTCAATTTCTTCTATTTTCTCAACTGACTCCTTTAAAGATATCCAAGGATTTGTTGAAATGGAGCGAATTCTTTTCTGAGCTTCATTAACAGAAATTGATCCTTTCCTATACAGACTATTGATTAAAATTAAATCGATTAACCCATAAGCATCAGGATTACCTTGGACTAACACAAATATTCCTGGCAAAACTGATTCAGCTTGCATAGCAACTTCTACGCAATTAAAGGATTCTGCAAATGTCGGAAATTCTCTTCCATATATTAAAGAACCTAGACCCATTCTCTTAATACCCATTCCAGCCCTGTCAACAAGCTGAAACTGCATCATGAGCTTAGCCAAAGCTTTATTTCGATGCCTCGGCTGATGGATGACAATATTTTCTGATGTAACTCCACCATAGAAGCTACCTGGATTAGTAATAGTCATTTTGGCAATATCAAAATCAACAGATATCATTCCATCGATAGAATAATCTCTATGGACAATAGCATTAATAAAAGCTTCATGAAATGCCTGATCGTCAAGAATTGGTGCATTATATTTTTTATCTTTGAATTTAATTTCGTGGTTTATGTTGCAGGCGTTAAAGTTGTCCTTAGCCAACTTTATAGACCTCCAGATACATTCTTCCCATACCTCATTTATCAAAAGTCTTTCTGATCGCGTTTTGCAACTAAATCTATATTCATAAGTGCCTAGCCGTTCTCTTATAAAATCCGATTTTCCCAGAAACAACAGTCCAGCTTTTGTGAGAGAGCCGTTATTTGTAGCCCCTATTGCTTCTAAAAAAGCACATTTATCGGGCTGAGATTCTACAGAATATTGTTTCCTCCTACAATAATCTTCATAAGCTTCATCTAATGCAATGGTATCTAAGCAAGCAATCACATCTACATCTAATATATCTGCACTCCAATCATAATTTTGTAAATTGTTTACTGCTTGCCTAACTTCATGAGGCTCCATAGGACGGCTTGATCTACCGTCTCTAATGCAAACCTTACCACTTGATGTAGTTATCAAAGAATCTCGTCGATGTGGAACATGAATAATCAAATAAAACTTAGTTTCAAAATCTAAATACTCAGCACATATCTCCACAGATGGTTTTAGCTTACCTTTTAGACGCTGCTCAATTTCAATAACATCTCCCTGTTCAAAACCAACAAGTTGACTGAGCCAATTTTGATTAATTACATTAGAACTATCTTTAATTCCAATAATTATAATTCCACCGCGAAAATTGGATAATGCTGAAACTTCCTCAGCTAAATCTTTAGCATTATGCAGTGCGTGAATATCCCTATATTCTTTAAATTCAATTTCTTCGCTCTCAATACTCTCACTTGGCGTTACTTTACAAGCAGCTATTATTTCTCTTATTGAGTCCTGGTCTTTGATCCTCATAACTTTTGAATGCAGTATTCTCTGTAGATGTACCTCTAACTTATAATTGTATCACAGATGCGGTATAATACTTGCTCGTCTAATTGATTATCAAGTTGTAATTGAAGAAGATAACTTCGAGGAAGGTCTAAGCCAAGCGCTGATTGCAGCGGGTATAAAAGCAGAG
Source organism: Microcoleus sp. Pol12B5 (assembly GCF_036701335.1). Taxonomy (NCBI): domain Bacteria; kingdom Bacillati; phylum Cyanobacteriota; class Cyanophyceae; order Oscillatoriales; family Microcoleaceae; genus Microcoleus; species Microcoleus sp. Pol12B5. The sequence continues at coordinate 255,441 of NZ_JAUBQQ010000002.1, forward strand.
GATATCGTGACTAGCCCCTTCCCTGACAACAGTGATAGACAGAAAACCTATCAGACAGTATAAGGAAGAAGGAAGAGGGGGAAACTCCGAGATAGGAAGAGGGGGAAGATTTTTTCGCAATTAGCAATTAGCCATTAGCTATGGCTTAGGCTTACCGACAAAGAAAGCTAAGGGAGAATTATCAACACAAGATAACCGAACTTTAGAACCAATGGGAAAAACATTTCCTGTGGTTGTGAGTGCATATAACTTTTCGCCCGAAGGTGTTTTTAAACAATAACGATTTTCTCTACCTAAAAATTGGCGATCGCAAACCACAACAGCCGAATCTTCATCTAAGTATAAACTCAAGTCTTCCTGCCGAATCATCAATTCTCCTTCAGTAGAAACATCACAAGGAACTTTTACAAATGAATCTCCTTTAACAGCAAAACAACCTACTTCTGTTTCCCAAAAATCCTGCTTCAACGATGCCGACACAAAATTAGCTTGCGTCACAAACTCAGCCACAAATCTAGATGCTGGTTCTTGATAAACTTCCTCTGGAGTGCCAAACTGTTCTAATTTGCCTTGACGCATCACCGCTACCCAATCTGAAATCGAAAGTGCTTCTTCGCGATCGTGCGTGACAAATACACCAGAGGTTCCCGTTGCTTTCAGAATCTCGCGGACTTCCTGACGCAATCTTAACCGTACTTGTACATCTAAATTACTCAACGGTTCATCTAGTAAAATAATCGCAGGTCTAGGGGCTAAAGCACGGGCCAGGGCCACTCGCTGTTGCTGACCCCCGGATAATTCATGGGGATAACGGTTTTCCAATCCTTCTAATCCCACCAACGTTAATGCTTCGGTGACACCTTTCTGAATATGATGCTTTGACTCTTTTCCTTGATGCGTCAAGCCAAAAGCTACATTTTTCGCGACAGTCAAATGGGGGAAGAGTGCATAGTCTTGAAACACCATACCAATGTCTCGCTGTTCCGGCGCGACTGACATATTAACACTGGCTACAGTTTTCCCTGCTAGGGCGATCGTCCCTGCTTGTAGCTGTTCAAAACCAGCAATTAACCGCAGCAACGTTGTTTTCCCACAACCCGATGGCCCCAACAACCCCAGTATATCTCCCTGATGTAAGGTCAGGGTGACAGATGCCACCGCAGGTGATGCAGCTTGGGAATACTGTTTTGTTACACCATCCAAATGCAGAATTATCGGTCGAGCCATTATTGCTATAAATAATCAACAACTTACTATTCTACAATATACCAGTTTAGTGAGATTAATTATCAAAAAGACTTGACAAATGTTTACACCTACTGATAAAATAGCAAGCTAAACTTTTTACTAGCGATGAAAAATTCCCAAAAATCACTACAGCAAACAGGAATCAGGACAATCCAATGGCTATCGACGTTACGCGGTTTATCCGCTAGTGGGTGGACACTTGCGGTTATCACTTTAGCATTGCCGATCGCCATACCAGTCATCAGTGTCTTATCCAGTATCTTTTTTGAAGCTAAAGATACATGGCAACATTTAACCGATACAGTTTTAACCCGTTATATCGTCAACTCTTTATTGTTAATGATCGGTGTAGGCTTTGGTGTTGTCGTGATTGGCGTAGGATGTGCATGGCTAGTAACAATGTGTCGCTTTCGGGCCAGTCCCATATTTGAATGGGCATTACTGTTACCCTTAGCGGCCCCAGCTTATGTCCTAGCTTATACTTATACAGACTTTTTAGAATTTTCCGGTCCAGTTCAAACTGCTTTGCGTTATATTTTTGGCTGGAGTTATGGAGACTATTGGTTTCCTAACGTGCGATCGCTCCCTGGAGCAATCTTAATGCTAATCTTAGTTTTATATCCCTACGTCTACCTATTAACAAGAGTTGCATTTTTGGAGCAATCCACTTGTACCCTAGAAGCTAGTAGAATACTTGGCTGTAGCCCTTGGCGGAGTTTTATGACAGTTGCCTTACCAATGGCAAGACCTGCAATTGTTGCAGGTTTAGCACTGGCTTTGATGGAAACTCTCAACGATTATGGAACTGTTCAGTATTTTGGAGTTGATACTTTTACCACAGGTATTTATCGGACTTGGTTTGGCATGGGAGAACGAATTGCAGCCAATCAATTAGCTGCCCTGCTATTATTATTTGTTCTGGGTTTAATTTTACTAGAACGCTGGTCTCGCAGTCGGACTAAATATTATCAAGCTAGCAGTCGCTATCGCCAACTGCAAACTTATCAACTTAAAGGAATTAGGGAAATTTTAGCGGTAATTGCTTGTTTAATGCCGCTGTTTTTGGGTTTTTTATTGCCATCCGGTCTTTTAGTAAAGTTGACCTTAGCTAATTGGCAACTCACTTTAGATGAACGCTTTTGGATATTTGCCCGTCATAGTTTAATTTTGGCAACCCTGACAGCTATTTTAGCCGTAATTATTGCCTTGATTATGGCTTATGGCTTACGGTTATATCCTAATTTAGGAGTGCAGTTAGGAACGAGAGTTGCGGCAATGGGCTATGCTGTACCTGGTTCTGTGATTGCAGTTGGCATCATGGTTCCTATTGGAAAATTTGACAATCTATTGGACAGTTGGATGCGTGAAAACTTAGGTATTTCTACAGGCTTGTTGTTAAGTGGTACGATCGCAGCTTTGGTATTTGCCTATATAGTTCGCTTCCTCGCTGTTTCTTTAAATGCGGTAGAGTCAAGTTTGAGCAAAATTAAGCCTAATTTAGATGATGCGGCGAGAAGCTTGGGTTATAGCCCGATGCAAACTTTAGTTACAGTTCATACACCAATGATGACGGGAGGTTTACTAACTGCCATGATGTTAGTATTCGTTGATGTAATGAAAGAGTTACCTGCTACTATAATTATTAGACCTTTTAACTTTGATACCTTGGCTGTGCGAACTTATCAACTTGCCTCAGATGAGCGATTGGCCGAAGCTTCCGGCCCAGCCTTGGCAATTGTTTTAGTGGGGATGTTACCGGTTATTTTATTAAGTTGGAAAATTGCGCGATCGCGCAAGTCTTCAACAGATTTAAAGGTTAACAGTTAAAGGTTAACATTATCCCTTTACAAATCCAGATGATTAATAAAAATTCACCAATGTTTACCCGCACTACTGGCACAATTTTCTTATTACTACTTACTGTTTTTGTCACCTTTGGATGTCAAAAACAGGTCGCAGGTCCCCTCGAAACATTACAAAAAACTAAGCAATGTCCAGGATGTGACCTGACTGATACCAAGTTAAGTGACATCGATTTAACAAGCGCTAATCTCAATGGTGCTAAGTTGGAAGGGGCTGTGCTAGAAAAGGTCAAACTTAATGAAGCCTTACTCGATAGCGTCAATCTCAAAGGTGCAAATTTAAAAGGTGCTTCTCTGGAAAAAGCAGGTTTATTTTCTGCTGATCTCACAAATGCTGATTTGAGTAATGCAAATCTCAAGGGGGCTTTTTTGCGAGGGGCAAAACTGAATAATGCCAATCTTAGTAATGCCAATTTAAGTGAAACTGACTTAAATAGTGCTGATTTGACGGGGGCAAACCTGACAGGGGCAAACCTGAAAGGTGCTATAATGCCAGATGGTAAAATTAAAAATTAAAGTTGATTGGATTCGGCGGTTTCAACCGCCGAATCACAAAGAGTAGCTTCTTGTTCAAAAAGCCTCTATTTCCATCCTGCGCGATCGGCAATCTTTAAAGCTTCGGGGTTATTTTTCCCAAACACGTCAGGGTTGAGAGGGTCAGATTTGAATGTACCAAAACTGGCAACTGCAGGATCGATAGCCACACCTGAAATCACAGGGTATTCATTATTACTCCTAGCAAAAATTTGTTGCGCTTCGCGACTGGCTAGGTGTTCCAAGAATTTGATCGCGCCTGCTTTGTTACGGGAGGTTTTGACTACACCCCCACCACTAATGTTGACGTGGGTACCGCGATCGCGCTGGTTGGGGAAAAATACACCTACTTTCGCCGCGATCGCTTTTTCTGCTGGATCTTTCGATTTCATTAAGCGAGCTACATAATAGGTATTAACAATGGCAATATCGCCTACCCCATCAGCAACAGCCTTGATTTGCGCCGTATCATTTCCCTCTGGAGGACGCGCAAAATTAGCCACCAATCCTCGTGCCCAAGCTTCTGTTTTTTGAGCTCCATGAACCGCTAACATAGCCCCAACCAGAGACTGATTATAGATATTAGTGGACGATCGCACTAAAACTTTGCCTTTCCACCGAGGTTCTGTCAGCGCCTCATAGGTTGACAATTGGGCAGGGTTCACCTTGCTTTTGTTGTAAACAATCACTCGTGCCCGGCGCGATAGACCAAACCAGAAACCTTGAGGATCTCGCAAACTTGCTGGAATTGCCGATGTCAGGATTGTTGAAGACACAGGTTGCAGAATACCTGCTTGTTTTGCCCGCCACAAACGCCCACCATCCACCGTGATGAAAACATCAGCGGGGCTATTTGCACCTTCACTTCTGATCCGTTCAATTAGTTGGTCAGCATCCGCTTCAACGAGGTTAACCTTGATCCCAGTTGTTTTGGTGAAGCTTTGGTACAACTCATTATCAGTATCGTAGTGACGGGCTGAATAAAGGTTGAGAGTCCCGGTTTGGGCTGCGACAGGGGCTTTTTTGCTTAGTTCCCCCACTGCCACGACAGCCATTGCTGTACCGCTGGCAAGAAAAATACGCCGAGAAATGCTCATTGTTCTATAATGATAGATTTTTTCATCTGGTAATTGACACGATGGTCTCTCTACAGCCATCTATAGTCAGTGCTTTACTATATTAATGCAAGTAATTCTTATTTGATGATCGAGATCGTAACTATTTTAGGGCTGACGCACTGCTGGTCAGAAATCCGGTCTCGACTTCGCTCAACCGGCTGTTTTTTTCCGAAAAGACTTTGTTATAGCCCAATACGGTTCAGTTAGTGCTAAAAAAACCGATCATGCGTAGGTTGGGCCCGTGGAACGAACCCTCCGTTTCACTCCGCCCAACATTTTCGCTACAATTTTCCTTAACTGAACCGTATTGTGTTATGGCCCGCCGATTAGGTCAAAAATTTGACCTTGCACAATTTGAGGATGATTATTGTAGGGTGTCCCGCCTGCGATAAAAATACACGCCTTCGCGCGAACAGAGCCCATCCCACAAAAAAAATCCAAATCATGCCGCTATTATGCAACGCCAAATTTAAAAAGATTCCTTAAACAACCTCGCGCGCCCAAAAAAAAGCAACAGTTATCTCCCAAGCGATTCGCGTCACCGCCATGTATCAAATGCCCGACTTCGCAACCAGGCTCAACAGCCACTAAGACGCGGGCTACCAGTGCACACCTACGGTTAGTAAGTTGCACACTGGCCTCCTACGGATTATTTGTGTCTAATTAGCTCGTAAATTTCCACATAGTCTTTAGCTGGATATTTCCACGAATTGTCACAATTCATGCCTTGAAGCATGAGTTTTTCAAATTCATCATGATAGTCATACCACAATCCGATCGCCCGATCGAGCGCCGACTCTAAAGCCGAGTAGTCGGTTTGATAAAACACGTAACCATTGCGTTCTTCCGGGAGGTGGCGGGTGTCGTAATCTCGATCGAACACAGTATTCACCAAACCGCCAACTCCCCGCACCACAGGAACAGTGCCGTACCTCAACCCGATCATCTGAGTCAGCCCGCAGGGTTCGTAATTACTGGGAACCACAATCATATCCCCACCGGCATAAATTAAGTGCGACAGTTCTTCATTAAAACCTAGTTCTAAATGGCAGTCTGGATTGTCATTTAAAAAGTATTTTTCGTGCTGGAAATGCGCGTTAATTCCCGCTTCCGTCGCGGAACCCAAAAGCACGAATTGCGCTCCCTTACTCAGAGAGTAATAAATTGCATGGTGAACGAGATGAACGCCTTTTTGGTCGTCCAAACGACCGATAAAGGTAATAATAGGCTTATCAGCATCGCGCAGGAACAGCCGATCGCGCAAAGCTTTTTTAGTTTTCGCTTTTCCTGCCAAATCCTTCTGATTGTAGTGGTGAGGAATATAGCGATCGCTATCGGGATTCCACACATCGTAATCGATGCCGTTGAGCACCCCGCGAAACTTATCTTGATATAAATGCAATGTGTGGCCCAAACCGTAGCCACACTCGCCGAGGTGAGCTTCCCAAGCATGGTGTGGCGAAACTGTGGTGACAAAGTTCGAGTAAACAATACCACCTTTCATAAAGTTGAGGGCAAAAGGGTTAAAGTTATCTCGGAGGCGATCGTAATCAAAATAATAATCCTCTCGATTCAAACCCGTTGCATTCAAAATATCGCTACCTCCCATGCCTTGATGTTTGAAATTGTGAATGGTATAGCAGACTCGCTGATTTTCCATCCAATTGTATTTGTAAATTTCAAACAGCATGACTGGAACCAAACCAGTTTGCCAGTCGTGACAGTGAATCACATCGGGACGCTTGTTGCTTCTGAGCAAAAATTCCAAAGCGGCTTTGCTGAAAAATGCAAACCGCATATTGTCGTCATTGCACCCGTAATAACAGCCACGATTAAAAAAGTTATCTTGAGAGCGAGGTTCGATGAAAAAACACAACTGCCCGTGCACCCAGCCGCACAAGACATCACAAAGGATTTCGCCGCCGTACCAGGGCACAGCCAAATCCCGGTAAGCCTCGTGAAGTCCCCAAATGTGGTCGTACCTCATGCAGTCGTACTTGGGTAGAATAATCTCGACGCAGTGACCGGAATTCTGCAACTCCCGACTCAAACCGTAAACTACGTCGCCCAAACCCCCTGCTTTGATGACGGGGGCGCACTCCGAGGCAATTTGTACAATGTACATTTTTTTTCTAGCTCCTGGATGAATCAAAAAAATATTTTCTTAACTTGACAAAGTATATGATTTCTACGCAGATAAGCAAGTCGGCCATTGGGAATACAGGGAAAATAGGCGCTGGTAGTGGATGTTGAGACGGATTTGGGCGATCGGACTGTTGCTTAAAATACAGTTATGGACACGGCACTGCCGTGTCCCTGATGTGCCCAAGTGTAATCAATCGCCTGTGTTTGCAGATTTTGCAAAAATCAAACTAATTTGTCAAATCCATTCCTTTTGAGCGATCGTATCTCCTGTCGCTGTCAATAACTCAACCCAAACCCATAGCATCATTTTCACATACTAATAATTGACCTTTCCCCTGATAATACCAAACATAACCCTCTCCACCGCCTTTGCCAAAATGACCTAATTTTCGATAATCTTCTTCAATCCCCTTGGTAAATCCTTTAACTAAATCGCAATCAGCTATCAAAGTTTCACCTTGTTTGAGTTCGACAATCTTAGCTGGTGAACTTGTAGCTGCTATAACAGTAGCTTTTTGTTCGCGCAAAGCTGTAACAGCAATTCTCCACCTACCGTCATTAGAAGCAGCCACTTGTCGCAATTTAAGTTTTTTAGCACCGATAACTACATTGTCCGAACAAAACTGAAATACACCATCATCAAATTCCCACTGCTCTGCATCCGAAAGGTCGATCGGCCTATAATGCAGGAAATTGCCTTTTTGTCTCGGTTCCAGTTTCACCGTACCTGTTCCTTGATATACGGGAGCGTTGTAGTCCATTTCCGTTGTCAAAGATACCCACATATCTTTTAAACGGTTATCCGTTTTATAAACACCGGAAGTCAATTTCCCCATACACCAATGCAGCGCACCTTTTTGAATGATCACTCCGGAATTATTCAAGTTAATTTCCGCTTGCTGAACGAGGGGAATATTCTTAGTGGGATGATAAAACTTGTTCGTTTCTGGATTGATATTATTTTGGATGTACCACAAATCTGTTGGTTCCAAAACCTTGATTTCGTATTTCATAATTTACTTCGCCTATTTACGTGAAATGTGTTAAACATTTGACCCGTGATTTGGGGCTGTCGCAATCCCGGACTTATCCGGTGAAATTTATCTTTGGCAGACATCCTCTGCTACTGTTAAATTATCTAGCTATATTAGCAATAGCAGACAGCGCCCCTCCACAATTGTTGAGAAAAATTTATGCCTGCGATCGCACAATCTCCCAATTTACCGATTTTACAAGAAATCAACTCAGGATTGCCCAACATTTGCGGCTCCGAAGCAGAAATCAGTGCCGCAGCCAATAGCAACGAACCAATCTTTCTACCTACCACAAATCTGCGCCTCGAAAACATTCAAGCCGGATTCGCCTGCGCCCTCCATATGCACCAACCGACAATTCCTGCGGGTGCAAACGGCGAACTGATCTGCAATCTCCAGCATATGTTTGAACATCCCAACCAAGGAGACAACCACAATGCCGGAGTCTTTGCTTGGTGCTATTCCCGTATGGGAGAATTTATTCCCCAACTGATTGCCGAAGGCTGCAACCCGCGAATTATGCTCGACTATTCGGGCAACTTATTGTGGGGATTGCGCCAAATGGGACGCGACGATATCTTTGATAATCTCAAACGGATTACGTGCGATCCTCAATATCAACCTCATGTAGAATGGCTGGGGACAATGTGGAGTCACGCCGTCATTCCCTCAACTCCCATTCCCGACATCAAACTCCAAATTCAAGCATGGCAACATCATTTTGCAGCCATTTTTGGCATAGATGCCCTCAAGCGCGTCAAAGGTTTTTCGCCCCCTGAAATGCACTTTCCCAATCACCCCGATACACTTTACGAATACATCAAAGCTTTGAAAGAATGCGGCTATCGCTGGCTGATGGTGCAAGAACATTCTGTAGAAAATCCAGACGGTTCGGGATTGTCGCAAGACCAAAAATATATTCCCAACCGTTTAGTTGCTCGCAATTCTCACGGCGAAACAATCAGTATTACTGCTTTGATTAAAACCCAAGGTTCTGATACGAAATTGGTTGGACAAATGCAGCCTTATTACGAAGCAAAAGGACGCAATAAACAGCAAATTGGCAATGTCACAGTTCCTTCTTTAGTTACTCAGATTGCTGACGGCGAAAATGGCGGTGTGATGATGAATGAATTTCCCAGCGCTTTTGTCAAAGCTTGGCACGAAAACCGCGAACAAGGCGGGGGGAAATCCGGTGTTGTTGGTTTAAACGGCACTGAATATTTGGAGATAATTGAAGCGGCGGGCGTTAATCCTAATGATTATCCTGTTTGTCAGGGGATTAACCAGCACAAAATCTGGCACCTAGTCGATCCTGATAGTGCGACGCCGGAAAAGGTGGAAAGTGCGATCGCCCAACTCAAGCAAACAGACCACAATTTTCACATGGATGGTGCTTCTTGGACTAATGATTTGAGTTGGGTGAAAGGCTACGAAAATGTCTTGGAACCGATGAATCTCCTCAGCGCAGCATTCCACAAAAAATACGATCCGCTGGTGCAGCAAGATGCGACCGTTACCAAGCAGTTTGAATACCAACAAGCTTTGCTTTACAATTTGTTGGTGCAAACAAGCTGTTTCCGCTATTGGGGACAGGGAACTTGGACTGATTACGCGCGCGAACTTTACAACCGCGGCGCTGCTTTAATGAAGTAGCAGAATTTATTGTAGGGTGCCCCGGAAACCAACTGTTTGAGCTTCCTCAAATATCAGCGTTGACGCACCCTACATCTAGAAAACTTTATTGATAAAGAGAGGACTAGAGTCCAATGGCACTGAAAAAGTAAGCAAAAAAAAATCTGTAAGGCAAGATATACATAGATAATTGCCTTACAAACCAAAATATCTCTCTCCATTATGCCAAATCGTGCGTGCATTCTCAAACAACAATTTTTGCAGAGCGTTGCCTCACCTTGGGAGAAGCTGTTGCCAGAAGAGTTAGTCCAGGAGCTTCTAGCGAAGGAGAAGATCACCTACTACCAAAGCATCTACACACCGATAGTCACCTTGTGGGCGATGATATCCCAGGTACTAGAGCCCGACAAAAGTTTGAGTGGGGCCGTGAAGCGGATGAGTACGTGGTTGAGTGCGGCCGGAGTCAAGTCTCCTTCTTCTGATACCGGGGCATATAGTAAAGCTCGTAAGCGACTACCAGAAAAACTCGTTCAAAAGTTAGTACCAATAGTCGCAGAAGCCCTAGAAAAGGAAGTTCCTCTAGAACAACAATGGTGTGGACGACGGGTGCGGGTACTAGATGGGACAACAGTGTTGATGAATGATACTGCTGCTAATCAAACCGAGTATCCGCAACACAGTAATCAAAAAGCTGGGTGTGGATTTCCCATCGCTAAAATAGTGGTACTCTTTTCATTACTAACAGGGGCTGTGGTATCCGCTGGCATAGCATCCTTGGCAAGCAGTGAGATTGTGATGAGCCGTTTGATTTATGCAAATTTAGTCCCCGACGATGTGATATTGGCAGATCAAGCTTATGGTAATTATGTTGATTTAGTGTAACCGTTCAGGGGGTGCGCCTGAAGCGCACCACCCCAAGAGGAGTTTAAGCATCAATATGTTTGAGAGCTAACAA
>NZ_JAUBQQ010000081.1:0-25219 GCF_036701335.1 Microcoleus sp. Pol12B5
AAAAACATCGTCCGCAGATACCCCCAATTTGCCGACATGAGAGCCGCCCTCAGCGCCTGTCTTTGGGAAGCCGGAAATCGTGGCGAAGCTGAGAGTAATTGGGTAGCAGCCATCGGCCTCGACTCCCGCTACAAAGACCTCGATTGGGTTGCCAATAACCGCCGCTGGCCACCACTTGCAGTCAGTGCATTAGACAAATTCTTGCACTTAAAATAATCTTAAAGGGAAAGTTGGCGGTTGTCATTGGTTATTGGTTATTGGTTATTTCGACAACTGACAACTAACAACTAACAACTGACTAATTCTCGAATCCGCGCAGCCGTCAACTCTTCGACATTCCTGAAAACCGCTGCGGCACCAGCAGTTTTCAGCGCTGCAGCATAAGCATCGCAGCGCACAGAATCATCCAAAACATGAGGTGGCAAAATACCAGTCCCCAGCCAAACTCGATTTGGTTGCACTTCCCGCGCCTTCACAACCGTGTAAATATCCGCAACAGTATCTCCCGCGTAAATCACTGGCAAATTTTTTTCTAAACCGTGCAGAGTTTCCAACTGTTCAATTGCCGCGAAAAGTCCAGCCGGATCGGGTTTTCCCGGTGCATCTTCCATCGCCACCAACACGGGTGAATTTAAACTCAGTTTCCCTGACAAAACATAAGCAGCTTCATCCCGCATCGCCCCGCTAAAAAAGCCCCAAACCATGCCCCCAGCCGTTAAATTTTCCAGGTAAGCCGGACTTAACAACAGCGGTTCGGTACAAATGTAACCAGTCCAATTTTTCTCATCAGGCCCGCGATAGCGGCTTTGGAAAAATGCCACTAATTCGTCATAGTTGAGAGCGAGTTCATTTCTCGATCGCCCAATCCCCTCAAAATAACGGCAAACTAACTCGAAAGACGCCTGCCAGTCATTATTCCACACTCCCTCAGACTTCAGAGAGTCGATATCGAGAGAATTCGGACGAAAAGCACCCGCCGTGAAATGTTCCACCGCATCCGCAATTGCCCGCCGGTAGGAACCGGACACATCCCTCACCACACCGTCAATGTCAAAAACTACAATAACTCTGTTCACAACTTAACCATCCTTGTACCTAGGGCCGGTGAGAACCCAAATTTTATCTGTTCCCAGCCCCTGAGTGGCGCTAAAACCAGCCGCGCCAGAAAACTTTTCATGGCCGATGACCAATTATCGAACAGAGTGTGCTACGCTTAGCGATTGTAGAAATTTTTAACAAGTTCGATCGGAACCCTGGAGGTTTGCTTGTCCAAGTTCATCTTAAAAGTTCTCTGGCTAGAAGAGAATGTTGCCCTCGCCGTTGACCAAGTTGTAGGTAAAGGAACTAGCCCGCTGACATCCTACTTTTTCTGGCCCCGCAAAGATGCGTGGGAAGACCTCAAAAACGAACTCGAAGCCAAACACTGGATTGCTGACAACGATCGCGTCGAAATCCTCAACCAAGCCACAGAAGTAATCAACTACTGGCAAGAGGAAGGCAGACGGCGCCCGATGACCGAAGCTCAGTCAAGATTCCCCCTAGTGACTTTTACCGGCAGCAACTAAGCCCAGCTTTAATTTGCTACCCATATACATTGCCTGTTATGGCTGACAAGGGGAAGGAGAGAGGGGAGAAGGCGAGAGGATTTGACGCTTTTTCCACCTCGCCGTGAAAAATACAATTTAAATCCGCTACAGCTTTTCTTGATACTAACTCCGATTTTGGAACCTACTGGGGTTTTGGGCTAGGTCGATTTGAGATTTTAGACTTGAGATTTATCCAAAATAAAGCTCTCAAATCTGATTTAATACAATCTAAAAAGACTAAGCAACCAAACCAAATAAATCTAAAATCGGCTTTTTTATACTCTTGAATTGTACAGTCAGCTCTCAACGTAATTCCCCCGAACCTCCAACCTCAAGCCTCAAAATCCATCCGTTAAATCCGTTAAATCTTGTACACGGATTCCTTCTTCCTGACATCCGTTACATCAGTTAAACAATCCGTTGCCGAACTTCCTTCTTCCTTCTTCGCGGAATCTATGGGCGCCGAAAGTACGATCGACCAGACCGAACAGCTACCGCTGGTAGTAAATCCCGACATTCTCCAGCAAGCAATCCTCTACAAAATTAATACTCGCATAAACGCTCGCGGAGAATTAATTTTCCCCTGCATCCCAGGAATGCTAAACCACTATCTCAAGTCCATAGAAAAGCTATTTAGCACTCTCGACAGACCCCTGCCAGAAGACCGCCGAGACGAACTCAGCAAGCTATTAGCCACCAAGTTAGAACAAGGCTACCGCACCTCTACAGCATCGATGCTGATCCTGCAATACGAATCAGTGCAGCCACCGCAAACCGGTTTAGCTTGCAAAGTCATTGTTACTAGCTCAACAGTTGGAGAACAGTATAAAAGCTGGGTAGACACCAGAGAACCTCCGCTTTTCGGCTCTCATCCCGATGCAAAATTAATGACCACGGCTGCTAAATTGGGTACACCCGATCGAGTGCGGATTTTGGACGTGGGCGCTGGGACCGGCCGCAATACCTTGCCCCTGGCGAGATTGGGCTATTCTGTAGATGCGATCGAACTAGCCCCAGCTTTTGCAGAACAATTGAAAGCCGCAGTAACAGCCGAAAACCTTCCCGTGACAGTGACTGAAGGCGATGTGCTCGATCCCTTAATGCGGATGAAACCAGCCCGCTACCAGTTGGCAGTTGCCGCCGAAGTCATCTCACATTTTCGAGACAGCGATCAAGTACGGCTTTTCCTCGCTAAAATGTGCGATTCCCTGTCTCCCGGAGGCTTGTTGCTGTTCAGCACCTTTTTAACCGTCGGCGACTACCAGCCCGATGCCCTCGTGCGACAAGTTGCCCAACTCTCCTGGTCTACTTTATTTACCCCCCAAGAACTTGCCACCGCAATGGAAGGCTTGCCCTTAGTCCCAATATCCAACGAATTGGTGTTTGAATATGAACGCCACCACCTGCCGGAAGAAGCCTGGCCCCCGACGCCCTGGTTTCCCAGTTGGGCCACCGGTCGAGATGTCTTCCCAATGGCAAACGCCCGCCCGCCAATGGAATTGCGCTGGATTTTGTGCCGCCGAAGTTAAAATTTTTCTCATTTTTAGGCGGACACAGCAATCACAACGGTTAACCGGCAGTAACAGTTTCCTCAGATATTTTTATTTCAACAGCTTAAATCCGGCTAGCTGTTAATATGACGCTGCCGGCACAGAAAAATTTACAAAAATATATATTAAAATGTAAAGAGAGCGAAGTTCGATCGCCCCTGGGTGACAAACCCAGTGTCTGATTAGATCCAACGCTTGCCAACCTTTTATTTCTTGCGAAAAATTGGGTTGCTAATGGCAATCGGGCTTGCATAAAATTCGATCGTCATCTTGATGGGTGCAACTAAAGTTAAAATGAATTCAACAAACCTATTCCTCTCGATAGATGACTTTTTAGGGAATAGGATTAGCCAATAGATTAGCTCGCTAGTCAGCGATGCTGCTGAGAAACAAATATGCTTTTAACACGTCCACTACAAGCGTTTGGAGCAATCTTCAGGCACAAACCTTCCACAAATAGATCATCGATCGACCAAAAAACCAGTAAAAATTATTGGGAGGGGAATATTGAGTCCGCTATAAACGAACAAATTGACTGGTACATCCAAGTGGAAATGCTAATGAGTAACGCTAAATCTTCCTGCACCAATGAAGAGATTACTGCTTGGCTGCGGGGATTGCTGACAATTGCTTGGGCAGACGGCAACTTTGACGAAGACGAGCAAAAAATGATTGCAAATCTAACTCAGGATGAACTACACCCGGTATCTTTTGAGGAGGGCTTTGAACCTATTGCCCCAGAGGAATTAGCCGCTGTGTTAGGGAAAGACACCGCCAAAGGCGAGGATTTTTTGAGGACAGCAGTCATGGTAGCTTTGGCAGACGGTACCTACTCGCTCAGCGAAGACGAGGTAATCTCTAAATTTTGTACAGCTTTGGGGCACAATGTAGAGGCGATCGAAGCTCTGCGACACACCATCGAAGACAGCAAGTGCGATCCGCAGGGGCCCAGCAGCCAAATAGTCTTTGATGCGAATGTCGTCCCCATCGTCGGAACACCCCTTTCATCTCGGCTACCTAAACCTCACCACAAAAATGTCCTGCAACCGGTAAAAGACTGGCTCGACGGCTGGGAAATTCACGACCCAAAATTGGCACACTTTGTCTGTAAAATTATTCCACCCCAGTGTCCGTTTGAGCGAGATGTCGTGTTATTTGGTCACAAAATCGTCCACATTCCGGCGATGTGCCAAATTAACCCGCTTTACGAACAGTTAGTCGGGATGCGCTTTCGAGCTCTCTGCTATTTGGCAGATGAATGTAAGGAAGATGTATCGTCCTATTGCTAAAAGGAATGGGTAATTGCTAATTGGTAATTCATTCCGGGGCGCAGAACCTCTATCTGTAGGATGCGCCCATAAGCACCTTACCGCTATAATTAGCACGTTAAATACGTATTTGGCGAAGTCCTGTAATTAGCAATTGCTAATTTTTAGTAAATTATTTGCGATGAGTTAGAAACCTATTTTTGGCAAAAAAAAGATTTTTACAGCTCTTTGCACCTGATAAAAACCAAGTTTATTCTGTTTGCGTGCGTGATTTCTGCTAATATCAAATCTGCTTTTATAATACTAATTCAATAAAAGTCTTGGTAGAATTCTCAAATTATTATAGAGATTATTAAAAGCTTTAAAAGCCGGACACGGCAGTGCCGTTTCCCTACCGATGCTTGCGTACAATCTCTCGCTCTGCACTACTTTTGAGAATTGGTATAATTATATTTTTCCGGCAACTGTAAATCGCGACTAAACTTGCCTGTCATCCGCCGACGCGGACTAAAGGAAAAGGGGAATATGGTACTTGCATCTGGTATAATAATAACTAATGACTATTGACACTGACTATTGACTACTGACTAAATTATGCAATTTATCGATCGCGCAGATATTCAAGTCGCAGCCGGCAAAGGCGGCGACGGTATGGTAGCTTTTCGCAGAGAAAAGTATGTACCAGCGGGTGGCCCCTCTGGTGGGACGGGTGGCAAAGGCGGTTCCGTGTATATGGTGGCGGTGGAAAGCCTGCAAACGCTGCTAGATTTTCAGTACAACCGGATTTTTAAAGCCGATGATGGGAAGCGAGGCGCGCCGAAAAATATGACCGGTGCCGGTGGGGACGATCGCACGATCGAAGTTCCCTGCGGTACAGTAGTTTACGACGCGGAAACTCAGGCAATCTTAGCAGATTTAGTGACGCCCGGACAGACTTTTTGCGTAGCCAAAGGCGGCAAAGGCGGTTTGGGAAATAAGTGTTTTCTGACAAATTCCAACCGCGCTCCCGATTATGCGATGCCGGGAAAAGAAGGAGAACACAAGTTTTTGCGTTTGGAATTGAAGCTATTAGCTGAAGTGGGAATTCTCGGGATGCCGAATGCGGGCAAATCCACCTTAATTTCAGCTTTGTCTGCAGCTCGCCCCAAAATAGCAGATTATCCGTTTACAACTTTAGTCCCGAATTTGGGCGTAGTCAGAAAACCGACTGGCGACGGTACTGTTTTTGCTGATATTCCGGGATTAATTGAGGGGGCTCACGAAGGTGCTGGTTTGGGTTACGAGTTTTTGCGGCACATTGAACGAACTCGGTTGCTGCTGCATTTGATCGATATTACCGATGAAGATCCGATCGCCAATTATGTCACAATTCAGGAAGAATTGAAGGCTTACAGGCGTGGTTTAGCCGATAAACCGCAGATTTTGGCTTTTAATAAGGTAGATGCGATCGACCTCGAAAGCGAAGAAATCGGTAATTTAATCAGCCGAATTAAAGAAATTAGTGGCGCTCATGTTTTGTTGATTTCCGCCGTTAGTAGAGTGGGATTGGATGAATTGATGCAGCAAGTTTGGCAGAAACTCGACGAGATGAACGAGAAAGAGGCGGCAGAACAGTTAGCAGTCGCGAGTGTTTAATCGCTTTCCGGTTCCTGGAATTTCCGTGAATGGGTAGGTGTTTTTTTGAGGGGGTCAAATCTTTCGGCTGTATGGCTGGTGCGGCAAGGGTTTGAGCCTCTATGGTCTCATAAAATATCTTGGACATCTATCTACGAAGTCAGTTTTTACTAAGTAAATCTTTAATTTCTTCAATAGTAAATGGAGGATATTTCCTATGAATCATTGCATGACAGTTAGGACATAGTGGACATAAATCTTGAATAGGATTAACTTCATATTCTTGATTAATTTCAGCTAAAGGTATTATATGGTGAACATGAATAAAACCTTTACCTATTTCTCCAAAAACTTTTTCAAAGTTAAACTTGCAAACATAACAATTTAGCCCATAATGTTCAATACATTCTTTGCGAGCTTGATTATTTCGTTCATAAGCATTAACTTGTATTTGACGGATAGAACCTTCTTTCAAAGTTTTAGTTTCCTCTACTTTTCCGACTTCATCAGGAAATATTAGCGTATCATCTGAGGCACTAAAATAATCGAAAAGCTGTTCAAAATCAAGCTTGGGTGTGGTTAACATTTTGCCAACTAGAACATAGAGCTCTTCTTCAGAATATTCTTTAAATCCTTCATAAATTTCTTTTTCACAACGCCATAACTCTCTCTGCCACCAGCCTCTACGCCTATTTTCATGATAAGGATCAAAGGCATCTCTCAAATTTTTGATTGTATTAGCGGAAATTCCAAGTAGAGAGCCTATTTTTTCATGGGTATTGGTCATATTACCAAATCCCAATTTCTGATAAGCATATCTATCAAATCTTGAAAGATAATAAGCTACTATATAAGCAGAGGGGGAATTACAATCACCCAAGGAGTCTATAAGACGATTCCAGTTATAAGGTTTTTTCACAATTAAAATTATTCATTTGTTTTGTAATACCACTTCTCTAAAGTATTGCTACAATCGGCATCGTTAAGTTGATTTCATACAATCACCTACTGTTTATGTGGTTTGTGGGCGGGGTGCTGGATATTGCCCCATACTGATAAGTTGCTCGCGTTCGAGGATGCGTTCTAGGAGGTTAAATTGCAGAATTTTAGCGGTTACGCGCCCTTCTGGTGTCCGTGGGACGATTGCTCCTCCTTCTAGCCGAAAGTGGTCTGACCATTCCTGGAGGCGGGGATTAAAAAAGGGAGTTAGCTGTCCTGTCTCAGGGTCGATGGAAGCTAGGTCAGTTCCTTTGAAACGGTTGCAGCAAGGACAGGATAACGCTAGGTTTTCAGCTTCCGTGACCCCATCATGTTTTTCAGCAATGATGTGTTCCATTTCAAAGGCAAAGAGTGAAGCCGTTTGGGGAAATCGACAATACTCGCATTGCTCTCCGGCGCGTTGGGTGACGACGCGACGCAGAGTGGCTGGTACATAACTCATGCTTCTGTCTGTAAGCGTTTGTAGGCGTGAGCTTTGGCTAAACGGACCCAATGTTCTAACAGCAAATAGCGATCGAGTTCTACTTCCTCTCTGCCCGAAATAGTGCCGGATTTATTGCGATCGAGCAGTTGGCTCATGCGGGCTTGCAACGCAGGTGTGGGGCGGATTGCGAGGATTTCTTCTGGGCTGGGTTGACTCGCTAGCAGTTCGACGATTTGGCGATCGTCTTGGTAGGGGATGGTTTCTGCGGGGGCGAGTTCCCGAAGTGCGCGATCCAGGGCTTCCGGGAGACGATCGCCCAATTGTTGCAGTTTTTCGCCAAGGATATCGGGAACTTCTAGGATAATTTGCATTAGTGCTGATCTGAGGATGGGAATTCCCTTGATTGTAACAAAGGGAAAAAATGCCGTTAACTTAAATTTCGATCGAGGATTGAAACTGCATAGCCCGATATTTGTACAGTTGTTCACAATGGAGATAACTGGCGAATTTGCCCATTGTAATCAACTCTGATTCGGCCATCTTGGGAAACCGTAACAACCGTTTCTACCGTAAAGACTGACGAACCAGGCTTGGAACCCTTAAAAGTAAAAGTCCAAGTTCCATCGCCATTGTCTACAAAAGGCGATTCCCTAGAAATACCGTGCATAGAAGCTTCAGCTCGATAGTTGCCTAAACCCCCATTAGCCCTTTCTGCTGCTTGACGGGCTAAGTTTTTTGCCCGATTGAGTTCGATATTATTGTTGATCACTCTCACGCCGTCCGTCTCAGATTCAGGAGCAGGATTAGCATTACTCAAGGTAGGGAAGACTCCAACGGCTAAAGTTGAGAGCGCTACTAGACAAGCAAGGCGGATGTTTAGTTTCATAATACAAACTGATTTATAGTTTGATAAAGTCTACAACACTTGCCCGAAAAAACCCGGTTAAATTTTCAATTTTTAATTTTCACTTGTGAATCGGCTGGCGTTTCCCCACCGTACAAATAGCGGTAACTCATTCGAGAAATCTCCCGAATCAATGTTTGAGCTGGCTTCTCTGTTTCCGGTGAATGCTTCACCATCACCGCCACCAAATAACGCTTACCATTCGGCAAATCCACCATCCCCGCATCCGCCAGCATTGTATCAATGTTGCCGGTTTTGTGAGCAATAACTGAACCTTCGCCTAAACCTTTCGGCAGCAAAGAATCATTTCTAGTTTGGCGCATGATTTGCAAAATGCGATCGCGCGATTTGACGGATACCAAATTACCCCGATCAATCTGGGCTATGATATTAATCAAATCCTGCGGACTGGTAGTGTTAGTTCCCTCCAAATCAGGTAAATTATTGCGGAGAACCGTCGCCCTCAAACCCCAATTGGCAAACTGCTGATTCAACATCTCAGCACCTCCCAACAACTCAATCATCATATTTGTCGCCGTATTGTCACTGACAACAATCATTTTTTGGGCAACTTCCAAAGCCGAATACTTCTTGCCAGGAGCCTGGTCTTGCATATCCCCAGAACCGCCGACTATGTGTTCGGACTTCAGCGTCAGCACCTGATCTAACTGCACTTTGCCCTCATCTACTGCTTGGAAAAAAGCTACTAAAATTGGCACTTTAATTGTGCTAGCTGAAGCAAAAGCAGTATCGCCATTAAAATTTAGGTAGCTTCCAGTATCTAAATCGACTAGAAATATTCCGGCTGTCAAACTAGGATTTTCTGTTGCTAAAACCTGAACTTGGGTTTTCAAAGCTCCTAATTCTTGATTCAGTTGCAACACTTCTCCTGTCACCGCTGCTGCAGATGCGCTGTCGCCTGCATCTGGGTTTTTCTGCCCTGCGGTAGTTTGTTCTTCTGTCGCTACAGTCGATGCTCGACTCACAGCATTTACCACCGACAGCAGCGTACCGCAAATCACCGCTATCCCAACTCCCAAAATCAGCAAGCGAGTAGCGTACACCAATGGGGGCACGCTCCGAGGTGCAGAGCGTTTACCCGGTCTCTGACTCGCTTGGGGGCGCGGTTTAGGAACGGGGGGTTTTTTGGTATCTGGGGGGATTACCGTGTCTGGAATGCGAACTGGGGGCGAACTGGGACGACTTCCACGGGTTGCAGGGGGAGTGGCAGTTTGGCTCTGGCTGTTGGGATTGCTGGCGATCGAACTCACATTTTCCCGCTCCTGATTCGGATCGGGAAACTCAAACATATCAACAGCAGCGAGGCCTTTTTTGCGGGGTTGGCGAGTCTTCGACTGCGGAGTTTTGCTGGTTCTGGGTTTTCTGGGGTTAATTGCCGATCGAGGATCGGATAAAAAGTCTTGTGTAGTAAATTCTTCCGAAGATGTGGGAGAATTGGCTCCATTTCTGCTGCCGCGGCCCTGTTGCGGTGGCAAAGTCGCAGGTTCGGGCGATCGGATTTCTGGGTTGCCGTTTTGCGGTTGCGGAGGGCGGCGGCGGCCCGATTTGCCAGACTGACTTGCTTTGCCGGACTTAGGCTGCTTTGAGCCGGAGTTGGGAGAAGATATCGAGGATATCACGGATAATATCGATCCTTTGGGAAACCGCTCTGCCACGTCTTACTCCTTCATCACTAATGTAAAGTTCAAGTTTAAGATTTTTCAGCTTGCCAGCCAATCAATTTTAGATTTTAGATTTTAGATTTTAGATTTTAGATTTGCCCCAGACGCTGCAGGATATCAGCAACCGGGTTTATTGCTCGCAAATTATCGCAAAGCTTAGGTTTTTAGTCAAGAAACCCTGTTATGAAGGTGACAAGTGGGTGCAGGAAAGTTCTATGTGAAAAAAATCCTCAATCTCACATCCCCAATTATCAGCATTTCTCCTAGCTATCCATTGGATTTTCCGGCAACGCCCCATCCAGAGTATCAGAATTTGCCTCTCGTGGGTAAGTTTTGATTGCCCATTCTGTTTGGCGGAGGACGCCCCGCAGCATGGCGACTTCATCCACTGTGGGATAGGCTCTGTTGTACAAACGCCGAAATTTTTCCATCCGGCTTGCTGCTGTGTGCGGCTGCAAATATCCTATTTTGAGTAACAGCGTTTCTAGTTGCTGGTAATATCCCTCTAAATTTTCCAAGGGAGCACTGGCGAGGGGAATTGAGGGATTTTCTGTCTGACGGGTGGCAAGTTTTTCTTGGTAACAAGTTGATAAATTATCTGTGGCATCGGGTATTGAAGAGGCAGAGCCTCTGGATATGCCTTCCCAGGCTGAGCCTGGGAACGAGGCATCTTCTTCTTCCTTCCCTCTTCCTTCTTCCCTCTTCCTTCTTCCTTCTTCCTTCTTCCTTCTTCCTTCGTCCCGGTATAGTTCGTAACAGCAGATAGCGACGGCTTGGGCGAGATTTAGGGAAGTGTAGGCATCGCTGCTGGGAATGCGGATCAGGCGTTGAGCGCGGTTTAATTCGGCATTGGTCAAGCCACAGTCTTCTCGGCCGAAAATGAGGGCGCTGGGGGCTTCAAGGAGCCAAGGCAAGGCCTCTGCGGGTTCTTCTAGTTGTGTTGGCAACGATCGACTATCATCTCCTGTAGTTGCGATCGCTCTGACACACCCAACCAAAGCAGCGGGCAAACTCTCGACTACTTTCGCCGTTTCCAATATGTCGGCGGCGCGAACTGCCATCAGTCGGGATTCTTCCCCTAAATAATCGCATTGGGGATTTACCAAAACTAATTGGTGCAGACCCATATTTTTCATCACGCGGGCAACAGAACCCACATTCAAGGGCCCTGCTGGTTCGACTAAGACTATTCGGATGTTGGCGTCGGCCTTTTCGAGCATTTTTATTTGGGAGGTGTTTGGCAGAAATTATGTTGTTTCCTTAGCAACAGGTAAGATGCCTGTTCCACAATCAAATTTAACTCTTGTGGAACAGGCATCTTGCCTGTTCATAAAAATGGTACAAGATGTGAATTAGTTAATGTATTGTCAAAATTAGCATGGCTAAGCAACGATCGAAATCTGATTTACCAACAAAAATGTGCCCGGTGTGCGATCGACCTTTTACTTGGCGCAAAAAATGGGCCGACTGCTGGGATGAGGTTAAATACTGCTCCGAGCGTTGTCGTCGCCGCCGTTTCGCCGCTTAAGATTAATAATTTACGGTAATTTGCTCGATCAAAGCTAAGATTGCAAAGGAAAAATTTTAGGTTAAAAATTATGGCATCGCTACAAGTGCAACCAAAGCTAGTTATTCACGGCGGTGCCGGCAGTTCTCTACATAGTAAAGGCGGAATTGAGGCGGTGCGGAAATCGCTTTACGATGTTTTGGAGGAAGTTTATCCGCTGCTGAAAGACGGTGCAAGTGCCGTAGATGCAGTGGTGCGGGGGTGCCAATTGTTGGAAGATGACCCGCGATTCAATGCCGGTACTGGTTCTGTAGTGCAGTCGGACGGTCAAATTCGGATGAGTGCTTCCCTGATGGATGGTTTGATGCAGCGTTTCAGCGGGGCGATTAATGTTTCTCGCGTTCAACATCCGATCGAACTTGCTCAATTTTTGCAGCATTCGGACGATCGAGTTCTCTCTGATTTTGGTTCGGCGGAATTGTTGCGAGAACTTCAATTGCCGATTTACGATCCGATGACGGATTTGCGTTTGCACGAGTGGATGCAGGAACGCCAAGGCAATTTTAGTAAAGCAATGGCTGACGTGGTTGCCGAACCGGCCGGTGTGGGTACGATCGGAGTCGTAGCTTTGGATGTGCATGGACGCTTGGCTGCTGGGACTTCTACTGGTGGCAAGGGTTTTGAGCGGATTGGGCGGGTTAGCGACTCGGCGATGCCGGCGGGAAATTACGCGGCCCAAAGTGCGGCGGTAAGCTGTACGGGGATTGGCGAGCACATTATGGACGAGTGTTTGGCGGCGCGAATTGTGATTCGGGTAACAGATGGTTTGAGTTTGAAAGCTGCTTTTGAGCGTTCTTTTACTGAAGCTGACGAACGTCAACGGGATTTTGGCGCAATTGGAATTGATGCTACCGGGGCGATCGCTTTCGGCAAAACTAGCGAGGTGATTTTGGGTGCTTTTCACAACGGTATGGAAATGGGCGATACTTTGGAAATGAGCAAGGGAACGTTGATTTTTATTGCTTAAAAGGGCGATATAAATTGTCAGTATGTGGTTCAGGTACCCGACTTGTTCAAAAAGTCGGGTATCTCGCTCGGCGTTAGTTTTATATCAAATCCGACAGTCATTAGTCATCAATCATCAGTCATTAGTTATTAGTTATCAGTCAACAGTCAACAAGCACGGACGGTGCAACCGGAATCGATATTGTTAAATCCGCAGTTGCCAAAGTTTAACAGTACCATTCTCCCCGCCGCTGACGAGAATTTCGCCCAAAAACCCGATCGCCACCGCAGACACAGGGCTACAATGTCCATCTAAAGTGTGCAGCAATTCGCCGTAAAAATTCCAAAGTCTAACAGTACCGTCAAAACACCCCACTGCAAAGTATTTCCCATCAGGGCTAATTGCGGCGGCAGAAGTGATGCGAATTCCTGTTTGCAGCGAATGCAATAATTCGCCTGTTTGCAAATTCCACAGCTTGATAGTTTGGCCGCCGTGACTGACAAGAATTTGGCTATCGGAAGAAATCGCTACATGATTTTCGCTGCCAAAAGTTCGCCTCACTTCGCCTCCCGGCAATTCCCACAAAGTGACTGTGGCGCGACAGAAACCGCTGGCTGCATTGAGTCCGCTGGCTACTAGCATTTTGCCGTTGGGACTCAGGGTGATCGCACTTATGTCATCCCCTTGCTAGCCTTCCAAAACTTGCAGCAGTTGGCCGCTGTTGAGGTGCTGAAGCTGGATTGTGCCGCGGGTGGTGCCGATCGCCAAAATTTGCCAATCGGGGCTGACTGCGACGGCTTCGTGGCGGTGCACCTCTGCCAAACGCTTCAGCAGTTCGCCATTTTGCAGGTTCCAAAGTTTGACTGTGCCTGCGCGCGATCGTGTCAGCAGCGTTTTGCTGGCGGGACTGAAAGCAACTAGCAACACGGCTGTTGAATGTCCGAAAATTGTCTGCTGCAGTTCCCCGCTGTGCAAACTCCAAATTTTCACTGTACTCTCCTCAGAAGCCGTTGCGAGGAATTGTCCGTCGGGACTGATAGCCACAGACAAAATCCTGTCTGAATGGTGGAGAGTGGCTTTTAAGATGGCGCCGGTTGAGGTTTTTGGCTGCGTTTTATATCCGGCTATTTCCAGCCAGTCGATCGCATCTCTCCAATTTTTGAACGCATTTCAGGGCCGATTTGTCAATAATTCTATGTATCTGTACAAAGTTTTTGACAAATCAACTTCGACACCTTTGATTTGTTTGTTGAGAAATACCGCAATTTCGGCTGGGCTGTAGCCGCACAGCAAGCCGCAGAGGTGCCGCTTTTCTACAGGTGTCAGCCCTCTTCTGGTGTGTGGGGCGAATTCTTGTTTGGCATTTGCCAAGTCGCTGTAAAGCTTTTGGATGTCCCAGCCGGTGCTGGCGCGTGCAAATGGTTCTTCGGGTCGATCTAGGGTAGAGGGTATCATTTGCGGCAGTCGCGATCGAGTTCCTAGTCTAATTCCTAACCAAAATCCTAACATTCGCTGTGCGCGATCAAACTGTTGTCACCGCTAAGCTATATTTTAACACAGAAAACAAGGCAAAGACTTTCGGGGTACCGTGCGTTTTAATCCCGAAATTTCCAGTTTGCCACCTCACAATACATTTTAGCTTTTCTGTTCAATGAAGAGGATAAACAGATGAACATAATCGAGCAAACAATAAATTTTACCAAAAGTTTAACCAGGAAAATTTTAGGGTGGAATTGGACAAATACAAGATAGCGCAGGTGGGATTAGCTATAATGTTAATTTGTTAATGTTAGGAGGCGATCGCCTATGTTTTTGCAGCGGCAGCAAGCGCAGAGAACAGCAAAAATAACTGGCTTGATTGGCAGCCATTTGAAAGCGCGATGAACTAAAAAATGTTCTCGACAATAGTCTGTGCGTGATGATACAATTTACACAGCAGGTAAATTAGCAATTCCCGTGGTGTTATCAATAGGAGAAATTTATGAAAAAAATCGAGGGTACACCATATTCTGAACTAAAAATTCAAGCTTCTAACATCTGGCTAGACTTATTATCTAGCTTGCCTTTAATTATTGTTGGATTATTTATGGTTCACATCTCACCAAATACAACTCTAATTTGCCAGCGAATAGAAACCAAGCAAGGTAATTGCAAACTTACAGAATCCAAGTTATGGGTTTCAAGCAGTCAAGAAATCTCTCTGGATGATTTACAGGGAGGCAAAGTTATTCAAAAAAGCAAGGGTAGTAGCCAGGTTGTAGTGTTAACAAAAACAGGCGGAATTCCGCTGGGAAATGCTACTCGTTGGGGAGACAAAAATTCTATTGCTAATCAGATAAATTCTTTTGTTAAAAACACAGATATTAAATCGTTAAAGGTAAGTCAAGACGATCGTTGGTTTGGATGGATATTTGGAGGAATATTTGTGCTGAGTGGGGTGTTAAAATATGTTCATAAACGCAAAAAAATATATCTCTAGAAGTTAACTTATAAGGGATGGTACGGTTATTGACCTACCCAATTGCGACTGAAAGTCGGCGATCGAAGTTACAAAGATTGTTGATTTATCTCAATTAACGATCGTCCAAAATATATTTTCTTAAAAATTCCTACGGATTCTAAATTGTGAAGAATCTTTAAAGCTAGGCTTTCGTAATTGTTCAATTATCAAGAATTTATTAAGTCATGCTGGGGGGCTAAGAAACGGTATACCTATCGAGATTTGTGGGTATCTAAGCGAGCGATCTCCCCAGTAAATTGTGAAGTTAAATACACAGCTAGCTATCTCAAATGCAGCCACAGGTAAACTCGCAACATTTGTTATTGATGTGAACCGTAACATTTGTTGTGGGTCACAAATTTTAGTGCTAACCTATTACCAAAATAAAAGGGTCATGGTAGAGGACGACTTCAAATAATATATAAGTTAACAATTCGGCTCATCTGGGTCAGGAAGTCGATCTGTAGCCTCATTTTTGGAATCAAAAGGTGAGATAAATGAAAATAATCAAGCAAACAGCAAGTGAATTAATAATTCAGACTAAAAGTATATTTGATTTTTGGCTCCCTAGTTGTTTATTCATGGCATTGGGACTGATATCGGTGACTTTTGACTATCATGGAACAACCCTGAGCTGCCAGAGATTACAGGCCAAACAAGGAAATTGTCAGATTGTGCGATCGAATTTACTGGGGTCGAACATCAAAGAAATTGAGCTTGCTTCTTTGCGGGGAGCTAAAGTTGAAAGATGTGGCTATAAAACCCGAGTTGTACTTTTGACTTCTGTTGGCAATGTTCCTTTCACAGCTAACTCCACTAATTGGGTAACCCAAGACGCTGTTGCTTCTGACATCAATTTTTTTGTTAAAAATGCAAAAAATCGATTGCTGCGCTTAAGCCAAGACGAGCGCTGGTTGGGATGGACAGGAGGCATATTTTTGCTCGCAGGAATCGCAGTGATCGTCTTGAGAAATAATGAAACCTACAACTTCGATGAAACTTTAAACACCTTGACTGTTAAGCAGCGGGGTTTGTTGGCACGTCAAGTGATGGAATACTCTCTGTGCGATATTTATGGCGTGGAAGTCGATCAAACAAAAGATCGGCATAATGATATTTGGTACGAAGTCAGACTGTTAGTTTGTGGAGGGTCTCGCATCTCCCTAACCCGCACGATGAACCCATACCAGCAAGCAAAAATCGCCAAAGCGATTAACAACTATCTGCACCAGCAAAAATAATCAAAAATAGCCCCCAATTCACCCGATTTCTCAAGGTTGCGGACTTACGCCGAAACTGGGTATTTTACCACAATCTCTTCTAGAGTGCGATCGCTTCCGTTATAAAAACCCGGTTTCTTTGATATCCAGTGCGAAACTCGCGGGTGGAAACTCATTATCTAAAAAGTGAACACTCGTTCACTTTTTAGGTTATTTCAACTTCCAACCTGGTTTGACAACTTGCCGGGAACGGGCAATTACTAAACCATCATTCGGTACATCTTCTGTCACCACAGAACCCGCCGCTACAGTAACATCTTCCCCCAAAGTTATCGGTGCAACCAGTACGCTGTTAGAACCCGTTTTACTCCGATCGCCTATTTGAGTTTTGTGCTTGTTTTTTCCGTCATAATTCGCCGTAATTGTCCCAGCACCGATGTTGACTTTTTCTCCCAAAGTCGCATCGCCTAAATAAGACAAGTGAGCTACATTAGTTCGATCGCCTATTTGAGTATTTTTCAATTCTACAAAATTGCCGACGCGGCAGTTCGCCCCAATTTCTGCGTGTCCCCGCAAGTGGGCGTAAGGGCCAATTCGCGAATTTTCAGCAACCATACTGTCAGAAACCACCGAATAAAGCACAGTCGCATTTTCTCCAATCTGACTGTTTTCGATCAAACTGCCGGGGCCGATGCGACTCCCAGAGGCGATCGAAGTGTTTCCCCGCAAGTGAGTTTGCGGTTCAATTACCACATCCGGCTGCAACTCTACTGTATCGTCAATGGTGATGCTGTTGGGATCTAGCAGTGTCACTCCCGCCGTCATCCACTTGTCTTTTATCCGCGTTTGCAAAATATCGCAAGCTGTGGCTAAATGTTTGCGATCGTTAATTCCCAATATTTCTTGATAGTCTTCCACATCCACCGCCATCACCGGATTGAGGAAATTTACCGTGTCAGTTAGGTAATATTCTTTTTGGTCATTGTCTGCCTTCAATTCTGGCAAAATTTTCTCTAAATCCGGCCAGTGAAAACAGTAAACACCTGCATTAATTCGGTGATTTTGCTTTTGAGCTTGGGTGCAGTCGCGGTCTTCGACAATTTGCTGGACTAAGTTTTGACTGTCGGTAAATACTCGGCCGTACCCTTGAGGATTAGGCAAATTAGCTGTCAATAAAGTAGCAGAGTTTTGGTGCTGTTTGTGAATTACCATCAATTGTTTGAGAGTTTCTGCCCTCAGCAAAGGTACATCCCCATTTAATACCAGCAAGTCTCCTTGAAATCCCTCTAAGTGAGGCAGCAATTGTTGAATGGCATGACCAGTTCCCAATTGTTCGGTTTGTTCGACAAATTCTAGGGGAGGAGATTGAGGATTTTTCCCTGATATTTCTTGACCTCGAATCAGGGATTCTTTCACGAGTTCACCTCGATAACCGACGATGACAAGTCGCCTCGTAATTTGAATTTCTTGACAACTTTGGAGGACTCGCTCAACTAGCGATCGACCGCCCAATTCGTGTAGAACTTTAGGCAAGTCAGATTTCATGCGCGTGCCGCGTCCAGCCGCTAAAATTGCTATTGCTACCATTGTGCGATCGAGTTATTTGCTATAAAAACTTGAATATTGACTAACTGATGATATCACTCGCTGTCCGCCGATAGCACTGCGATCGCACAAATTTTTCATCTAAAATTTCCCATCTCGCATCCGCGCGATTGAGGATTTTTCCAGGCGGATGCTGGTTGTAGGGGCGATGCTTGCAATATCTGGACTGGCGCGCCCTGTATCAAAAACCTAGTTGCAGCATCAGTAGCAGTATTTGGCGGCTGAGCAAGACGACTTGCATTCCTCACTAAAAACCTGAGTTCGTTTGGGAGTAAGGAGTGCGAGTCTTTTCCCAAGGGCGGGGAGGGAGAGCGAGAGTGATAATTTGCATCTTAGGGCTGGGATTTGCCACGATACATTATACTATTTGTTGAATTTCAGTTAGGGTGTTTTCAACTTTAAAAAACTATTTCTGACTTTTTCATTCCTTCTGCCTTCTACCTTCTGCATTATCAGGTGTCCAGCTATGACAGAGCTTAATTTTCAGGAACTTGCCAAGCAGGGAAATCTCGCCACTGCGATCGCATCTTGGCTAAACAGCCAGTTGCAATCTGAAGGCATCACAGCCTCGGCAAATCTCGACGGCGATTGTTTGGATGTAATTCTTGAGGCCGAGCAAGTACCCATAGAAAATACATTAGTTGATTTGGTTCGCACCGAGCTGACAAATTTGCAGCCGGATTCGATTCGCAAAGTGAAGGTTGAGGGCCGAGAAAGCGGTCAGATTGCTGCTGCTTGGAGTCAAGAGTTTAGTTTAGAGAACAGTAATTTTGAACCACAAAGCTTTGCAGGAGAAGCTGTACCAAATACTGCTGTTGCTAATATGGACGATCGCACAGACATGGAGAACAATATTGAGGAGGAAAAACCGTCGGAACTTGCAGCATTTGAGAACCGACTGCGATCGACTTTCATTGTAGTGGGGCTAGTAACGGGTATGTTGGCGATCGCGGTGGTGGCATTTGTCGGTAAAATTTTGAACCAGCCAGCAGCAACTGCGGGGAATAATCCCGATGAAACAGCGAATTTAGCAACTGCACTGGATACTGCACCAGATACTTTTCGAGAAGCCGTTAACAGTGCACTCAAAGCAGCAGAGTTAGGGCGATCGGCAAAAACCAAGACCGATTGGACTACAGTTATCGATCGTTGGCAAGAAGCCGTCTCATTAATGAGAAGAGTACCAGTCTCTAGCCCCAACTATCAACTAGCTCAATCAAAAGTAATCGAGTATCAGAAATATCTGCTTTACGCTCAAGAAGCAGCCGTAACTCCCCCTCTGCCAACTCCAACTCCCGCACCTGTCGAAAAATCACCTTCGGAAAAAGCAACTCCTAAAAAATTAAATTCTGAAAAAAGAGCTTCGGAGAAAGCAAATTCTAAAAAATCTCGTACCGACAAAGCAGAACCAGATAAAAAAGCTCCTTCCCGATAAATGTTAAAACATAGATGTGAAAAATTATGACTGACAACACTTTAATCGTTTCTCCTGAATGGTTAGCCACCAATACCGACAATCCGCAAGTTGTAATTATTGACTGTCGGTTTTCCCTTGCCGACCCTGAATTGGGACAAAAACAATATCAAGAAAATCACATTCCGGGAGCTTTCTATTTAGATTTAAACCGCGATCTCGCGAGTTCAGTAGGCAAACACGGCGGTAGACATCCGCTGCCAAATATTGAAGAATTAGCTAATAAATTGAACGCTATCGGTATTAATTCAGCAGAAACTTTAGTCGTCGCCTATGACGATTCGCGGCTGGCTTTTGCGGCTCGTTTATGGTGGCTGCTGCGATATATGGGACACAGCAAAGTCACTTTGTTAGACGGCGGTTTCAGCGGCTGGAAAGCGGCGGGATATCCGGTAACAAATACTTTGCCAGACCCCCGCGAGGGTAAATTTGTTGCTCATTTGCAGCAGGATTTGGCGGTAGATATTGAGACCGTGAAAGAGCGTAAAGACTTGCCGGGAAAAG
Organism: Microcoleus sp. Pol12B5; assembly: GCF_036701335.1. NCBI lineage: Bacteria > Bacillati > Cyanobacteriota > Cyanophyceae > Oscillatoriales > Microcoleaceae > Microcoleus > Microcoleus sp. Pol12B5. The sequence goes on from NZ_JAUBQQ010000081.1 coordinate 19,844, forward strand.
TTTTGATTGATTCGCGAGAAAGCGAGAGATATGAAGGTTTGCGGGAGCCGATCGACCCCATTGCAGGTCACATTCCGGGTGCGGTTAACTATCCTTGGCAAGGGGTGACTGATGAAACTGGAAAAGTGCGATCGGCATCCGAACAAAAACACCGATGGACGGAATTAGAAAAAGCCGAAGAAATTATTGTTTATTGCGGTTCTGGGGTGACGGCTTGCGTTAATTTACTGTCTTTAGAAATCGCCGGAATTCCCGATGCTAAACTTTATGTCGGTAGCTGGAGCGACTGGTGTTCTTATCAGTTGTAGGGCCCAGGAGCGAGATGATTGTTGACTGTTGACTGTGAGTTGTAGGGTAGCGGGCATTGATGTCAATTTAACATTAAATCCTCAGTCCGGCAGCCGTTGAAACAAGAGCCTCAAAGCGAAATTCCTCGCTATTAGCACTAATAAGTTCTTCAGTCCTCTTTAAGAGGACTTTAGCTATGAGACAGGGAATTCATTCCCTGGCGGACTGTTGGGTGAGCGGGAGGACTGACCAATTAAAAGCTTAATTTTATACTAATAGGTAGCGGGTAATCACTTCGGCGCACCTCAATGTCGTCGTAGGGTGCGCTGCACCTTACGGCGAATTAAATAATACCCTAAAAATCAAAATAAATATAAGGCAAACCGCCTTCGGGAGCCAACACCCAAACCGCATACAAACAAAGCGGCACTAACACCAATTTCAGCGGCCAATTTAACTCCAATTTCAAACCCCGACTCAACGCATAATTCCCCAGCATCGCCACAGCCAAAGCAGCCAGCATCCAAGCTAAACTCACTCTATCTAAACCCAAAGCTTCTACATAAACTTTCTCAGCAAACTGCACGTCAGCAGTGTGTCCCCACAAATGCGAAATCGCCCATCCAGAATCCTTTAAATCTGGAAGGCGGAAAAATATCCAACTACCAAAAACCATCGCCTGAGTCAACAGCCAACCGATCGCAATACCGATCGGATTTTCCCACAAAAACTCGATCCGCAATCGCTTAAACAGCACATCAGTCAGCCTGTGAACAGCCAAAGCTAAACCGTGTAAACCCCCCCACACAATAAATCCCCAAGCTGCCCCGTGCCAAATTCCCGCAATTAACATGACAATAGACAAATTGAGACAAGTGCGCCACAAACCGACTCGCGAACCGCCCAAAGGAAAATACAAATAATTGCGTAGCCAGTCGCCTAAAGTCATGTGCCAGCGTCGCCAAAAATCAGCTATGCTGGCACTAAAATAAGGAAAATCAAAATTTGGCGGCAAATACCAACCCAGCAGCAAAGCAGAACCGCGCGCCATGTCAACATAGCCACTAAAATCGAGATAAAGTTGCAGCCCGTAAGCAAAAATAGCCAGCCACAAATCCTCGCTACCCGCCCGCTGCAAGTTGGTAAAACTTAAATCGACATAAATTCCCAAGTTATCTGCGAAAAGACCTTTTTTTACTGCACCAAAGGCGATCGTCCAAAGTCCCTCAGAAATGCGATCGGGCGTCGGAAATTGCTGGGTTTTCAGTTGATAGATCAAGTTGTGATACCGAGTAATCGGGCCGGAAATAAGTTTTGGAAAAAACAACTTGTAAGCAGCAAAGTGCAGCAGCGAAGTAGCAGCAGGCGCGCCTCGGTACACGTCAATCAAATAAGCAATGCACTCAAAGCAAAAGAAACTCAATCCCAAAGGTGCGATGACGTGACTTTTCACCCAGTCAGCCCCGTTGATAGCTAAAGGCCAATTGAACAAAGTGCCGATCGAACTCAATAAAAAAGGCACATACTTAAAGCCCAGAAGCAGCAACACATTCAGGCAGATACCTATCCACAGCAGCAACAAGCGGCGGCGGTTCCAAGATTCATTAGCAATCCGCCAATCCAGAGGTTCCCCAATCGCCATAGCCAAGCAGTAATTAAACAAAGCCCCGACTAACAGCAGAGGAATGTACCAAATTTGCAGCGAAGCGTAAAAAATTAAACTACCCGCCAACATGATGAACAGCCGCCACCACCGCACCGGAACCAACCAGTAAGCCGCGAACAAAACTAACAGAAACAGGGCATATTGAAGGGAGATGAAAGTCATACCATTTTAGATTTTAGATTTTAGATTTTAGATTTTAGATTTGGGAATGGCTTATTTTGTAGGGTTTGGATTACGGGTCTACTCTTGCATTATTTTTATTAATCGAAACTTTGCTAAGAACGAGATTTATCAGGGATTTTAGCTGATCGCCGACACGAAAACAGACCCTCGGTAAGCCCCTACTATATAGTCGGCAACTGAGAACTGCTACATTTTACAGCACAAAGGTTAAATTCTGTTGCAAATTAAATAAATCTTGCCTGCTATAAATTAACTCTCTTAGGAACCATATAAAATTCGGGGAAAAAATATAATTAGGTTTGCAGCATCGGACTTCAGTCCTCAACAGCTATAATTCCTGATATCGTTTCTCTTCGCATCGGAATAATATTTTTTATCGTGCATTCCTAGCATCCCGCACAGCAAAAAAGTGATGTAACCCAAAATGTTTGGAATTCATCACAATAGCAGGTATTTGACAAGTAGTTCGATCGCATTTCCACCCTTCCCAAACCTCAAATTCGGTCAGATTCGGTATCCTAATGTCGATAAAAATTGCTTGCGGTTGCTCAAGGAGCAGTCGCATCCACCATCAGCGCCGTTGGCGACCTATATCGCAGTACAATGAATTGGTGGCAAGTTTTTCAGCAAATACGGAAAAACTATCTTCATCCTCCCCAATCAAAACTTTGGCTGCTGAATCCGCCGCTGGCGATCGCCCGGAACCCCGCAAGCTACGAAAATTTGCGCTTTTGGGCGATATTTCATCTCCCTTAGCAGCCGACATTTCCAAAGGATTTTCTTCCTCTCCAGGATACAGAATCGGCAGTGTGACCAAAAAAGTCGAACCCACTCCGGGTGAACTTGTGATTTTAATGCTTCCCCCCAGAAATTCCGCCAGTTTTTTGCATAGAGACAATCCCAATCCCGTGCCTTTGACGCCCTTCTGCAAGGGGTTTTCGAGCTGGACAAATTCTTCAAAAATCCGCCTTTGATCGGCTGGGGCAATGCCGATGCCCGTATCTGCTACTGAAAAAGTAACTGTTCCCTCCTCTCCCATTTCCGCAGCAACTCGAACTTCACCTGCTTCGGTAAATTTGAGGGCGTTAGAAATCAGATTTCGCAAAATCTGAGCAACTTTTCCCTCGTCGGTTGTGAGGATTGGAAGTTCGAGAGGATCTTCAAAAATTATAGAAACAGCAGAGTTTTGGGGAAGCAGGGGGCGCATCATTCCTCGCAGGGCGCTGAACAAATCTTCGATTTCAAAATCAGCCACCCGAACAGTTAGTTTTCCGGCTTCCACTTTGGCTAAATCTAACGAGTCGTTGACAAGTTCTGCGAGAGATTCGGCGGATTTGTAAATGTAATTTACTTGCTTGTCCTGTTCGGCTGAAAGTTCTCCGTCTAGGCGATGTAACAAGATTTCGGAAAGGCTCAGAATTGCCGTTAGCGGAGTGCGAAACTCATGGCTCATATTGGAGAGAAAGCTGGTTTTGAGTTCGCTGGCGCGGCGGAGAGATTCGGCTTTGTCGTTCAACTCAGCGTAAAGTGCCAGGACTCCGCGATTGGTATCTTCTAGTTGTTGATTTAATTGTACGAGTTCTTCTTGACGCTGGCGGAGTTCGTCTAAAGTACGTAGTAATTCTTGATTTTGCTGCTGAATTTCGGCATAGGGATCTTCGGGAATTTGGCGCGCTAGTTTGTCAACTAATTGATTTAGTTCGATCGCACTCAGCGCCGGCATATTTTTGGAAAACTGTTTAATTAATTGTACAGCCGTTCCGCGATCGGGCGCCGAGTCGATTTGCACTTCGTCCATCAAGCGTTTCGCTGCTGCTAAACCAAGTCCCGCGCCGGTTTGCGATCGAAAATTGGGGCTTAACACAGCCGCTAAATCAGCAATTCCCGGCCCCGTGTCGGAAATCCGAGTCCGAAAAATTTGGGGCGATTCCCCTTCCACAATGAATTCTACTTTGCCACCGCCTGCATATTTGAAAGCATTGCGGGCAATTTCGGAAACTGCTGTGGCGATGCGGGTTTGTACTTGGGAATCGAATCCCAGCCCTTTAGCAATTTGGCGAGCTCTTTGGCGTACTTGTACGATGTCTTGTTCAAAACGGACTTCCGTCGTCAGGATTGGGTAACTCACGCTGCTTCTCTCACCTTGGCTACTATAACTGTCATGTCATCGCGAGTGCGTTTGAAGTCCCGGTAGAGCACGGCTGCGATTAAAGCAGGATGCCTGGAGGCTAAACCCGGGTAGCGGTTTAAATTCCACTGCGCCGCCAAACCGTCGGAGTGCATGATGAGTAGGGACTGCTGCGACCAAGGATAGACAAATTCTGCTACTTTTCGCATCATATGTCCAACTGTGCCGTTGTAGGAAACCATGCTGCGGCTTTGGTTATCTGTGACAACTACACCGCTGATGTTGCCAATTCCGGCAAAACAAATTGTTTGTTGAGTAAGATCGATTTGGGCGATCGCCGCCGCCGCTCCTCTGGTATTTTTTAAAGCAGCGTGCGCCTTTTCTAAAATTGCTTTCGGCCCAAGTTTGGCGTTTTCCTCAAATACCCGCACTGCTTCCTGAGACGCTTCCTGGGCCAAATCCCCGTAGCCGAGCCCGTCTGCAACTAAAATCAGGTTTTTCTCACAGTGATTTTCTGCCGCCCACGAATCGCCGCAAATTTGCTCTCCTGCTTTCGGTAAGTGGATAACCCCAAATTCCAAGTAATTGCTGTTTTCGGATGCTTCCCGGCTATTTTGGGTCGGTTCCAGCCGCGCTAATAAGGCTGTCCCCAGTTTTGGTACAGAATGAATATCAAAAAAAGTAGAGAGGCGTTGAATTGCCCCCAGTCCCGTTCCAGGGCTTCCCGCTGTAGAAAAACCGTCCCGTAGACACAGCGCGACATTTGCCATTCCCTGCCCCCTATCGAGCGCTACTATTTCAATGCTATATCCTGCCGTTGTTTTTAATGTTCGCAGCAAAAGTTCTCCTTCGCGGGCGTGCTTGACCACGTTTTTTGCTGCTTCTGTGGTAACAATTGCTACTTTACCGCGATCGGTCTCGTTAAATCCGACTTCGGCCGCCAGGGCGACTGCGATTCGGCGCGCTTCTCCCACTTGACTTTCTTCTGTTACGGGCAGGGCTACGGCATCTATCATTTTTTATCAGTTCTCATAAGGTTGAGTCGAGGGGGGATATTATTCCCCGCCCCTCTCGGTTAGATCTGGGCGTGCGACTTTCACCGCACCCAGCT
>NZ_JAUBQQ010000082.1:0-24355 GCF_036701335.1 Microcoleus sp. Pol12B5
GTTCTTGTTTTCTTGACCCGATCTTAGATTCTTCGGATTCCTTTTGTCAAGCATGATTGAGACGCTCTTACCCTGGCTGATATGCCTTCCCAGGCAGATCCTGGGAACGAGGATTGAGAGCCTTGTTGTTGTCGGATGGGCGTTTCGTGCCGCCCATCCGTGCTATGCAGATTACCCTTGCCCACCAATTGGTAATTATCCTAGAGCACCTCATCCGATACAGATATAAACTGAAGTTGATCCGGCGAAACATCCTTCACCAAACCCAAGATATTGCCGGTACTAGCTTCCCGAATCACAGTCGCCTTAGTATTTAAAATTCTAAAATCAGCCGTTCGAGGAATTCCCGGAGGAAAAGGCCCGCTGCTGTCATAATCTCTGGCATCACCAATTGTTAAAAACCTTTCGCTCAAAACAATATCATTTCGCGTCAATCCAGACGCTAATCCAATTACATCACCTTCAGCCCGATTGTAATCGAGAATAAAATCGGCAGGCACTTCATCTACATCAAAATTGCCGCTAGGAGACGGTTGAAGCGAACCAATCTCTCCCGAAGTTGCTCCCACTCCTGTGCGGGCGATAAATAAATCTGCGCCTTCACTTCCCCACAGTCTATCAATTTCAGCATCACCGATTAGAGTATCATTTCCGCTCTCTCCTACTACAGCATCATTCCCTTTTCCGCCGCGAATAAAGTCATTGGCCGTGCCTCCATAAACGTAGTCATTACCTTGATCTCCGCTGACAAAATCGCTGCCACATTCTCCATAAAGAATGTCAAAATCTTGGCCACCACGAATAGTATCGCTGCCGCAACCTCCAATTAAAGTATCTGTGCCACTGTTACCGTTCATCAGTTCCGCACCACCGGAACCTCTGACAAAATCGTTACCAGCTAAGGCACGCAAACCTCCTGGAGTATTCCGCAGAATTCCATTTGCTAATTGAAATGCGTCGTCATTGGGAGTTAAGTCAAAAAAGTTGGGGTCGCTGCCGGGATTTGGCAATGACCCTGTCAGTAATTTTATGTTTGGGGGATCAGCAATAATTGGGTCTGAATTTTCAGCTAATGCTCTAATTTCTCCGAAATTTGTTTCTAACATCCTAAGTTTCTCCTTTTTTGATTGACTTTGTTGACATTCTGATTTTAACAAAGATTTCAATTAAGAAATCTGCGGGAATCTGGGGTTAAAACAATCAAATTATTGTCAAAATTGCCGTAGATATTTATTCAATAAGCGTAGTTTATTGACACCAGGTTGCTCGTCCAAATCCGCAAATATTTTGAACTGTGTACCAATAATTCTGGGGATCGCGTAATCTATTACCCGTCAGCAGTCAGCGTGGGAAAACCCAGAGACTGCTAATTGTCATGAAACCTTGAGTTAAGTCAGGAATAATTAATATGCTAGACACTGCGATCGAATCTATTCAAGCCAGAGAAATCCTCGACTCCCGTGGCCGCCCCACCATTGAAGCTGAAGTTTACCTAGCCAACGGCGTTGTGGGGATCGCCCAAGTCCCCAGCGGTGCGTCTACAGGCTCTTTTGAAGCCCACGAACTCCGCGATGATGATAAAACCCGTTACGGCGGCAAAGGAGTCCTAAAAGCCGTTGCTAACGTCGAACACAAAATTGCCCCCGCTTTGGCTAATATAGATGCGATCGACCAAGCACTGGTAGACAAAACCATGATTGACTTGGACGGTTCCCCCAACAAATCCAACCTCGGCGCAAATGCCATTCTCGGAGTCTCCTTAGCCACAGCAAAGGCTGCCGCCGAGACTTTAGGACTCCCCCTTTACCGCTACTTGGGCGGGCCATTGGCGAACGTTTTGCCCGTACCACTGATGAACGTGATCAACGGGGGCTCTCACGCTAACAATAATGTGGACATTCAAGAATTTATGATTGTCCCTGTGGGCGCGCCATCTTTTAAAGAAGCTTTACGCTGGGGTGCAGAGGTATTTGAATCCTTGAGTAAAGTCTTAAAAGCTGAGGGTTTGCTGACTGGTGTGGGTGATGAAGGCGGTTTTGCGCCTAATCTTAAATCCAATCAAGCAGCTTTGGATTTGTTGATTGCAGCTATTGAAAAAGCTGGCTACAAACCGGGTGAACAAGTTGCTTTAGCTTTGGATGTTGCTGCTAGCGAATTTTACAAAAATGGGCAGTACACTTTCGACGGTGTGGCTCATTCGCCGGCAGAATTAATCGATTATTTGGATGGTTTGGCCGGAAAATATCCGATTGTTTCTATTGAAGATGGTTTGCACGAAGACGATTGGCACAGTTGGGTAGCGCTGACTGAGAAAATGGGCAGCAAAGTTCAATTGGTTGGTGACGATTTGTTTGTTACTAATCGCACGCGGCTGCAAAAAGGAATTGATTTGAAAGCTAGCAATTCGATTTTGATTAAGCTGAATCAAATTGGTTCTTTGACGGAGACTTTGGATACGATCGACCTCGGCAAACGGAACAGCTATCGAGCCGTCATCAGCCACCGTTCGGGTGAAACTGAAGATACCACAATTGCCGATTTAGCGGTAGCGACTCGCGCCGGCCAAATCAAGACTGGTTCTTTGTGTCGCAGCGAACGAGTGGCCAAATATAACCGTTTATTGCGGATTGAAGACCAATTGGGCGATCGGGCAATTTATGCTGGGTCGATCGGTTACGGGCCCAAGTAACACTGGATAATTGGGAATTGGGAATGGGTAATTGGTAATCGGTAATCGGTAATTGGGAATGGGTAATTGGTAATCGATAATCGGTTAGTTTTTAATTTTCATCACCAATGCCCAATGCCCAATGCCCAATGCCCAATTACCAATGCCCAATTACCAATTAAGGATAGAAAGCCAATTGTGGCAAACCCAAAGTTTCTTCCCAACCCATCATCAAGTTCATGCACTGGATGCCTTGACCGGCTTGTCCCTTAATTAAATTGTCGATCGCCGATAGCACAATCACCCTGTCAGTACGCGGATCGACTTCCACACCGATATAACAAAGATTCGTGCCACAAGCCCATTTTGTTTGGGGGTAAACTCCAGCCGGTAACACTTTTACCCAAGGACAATTGCGGTAAAAAGCACTGAAAATTGTGATTAAATCTTCCCGCACCAAACCCGGATCGCGCAAAGTTGCGTACACAGTAGCCAAAATCCCCCGCACCATCGGAATTAGGTGAGGAGTAAACTGAACTTTAATATCATGTCCCGCTAAATCGCTGCAAATTTGCTCGATTTCTGGCGTGTGGCGGTGGCGGCCAACACCGTAAGCGCCCAGAGAACCCTCTGCTTCAGCCAACAAGAGATTAACTTCGGCTTTGCGGCCCCCTCCCGAAGCACCGGATTTGGCGTCGATGATAGCTGTTTCTGGCACAATGAGGCCTTGTTTGAGTAAAGGTGCCAGGGCTAATAAACTAGCAGTGACGTAGCAGCCGGCACAGCCTACTAACTGAGCGTTTTTAATGCGATCGCGGTACAATTCTGGCAAACCGTAAACAGCCGTTGCAGCCAGTTCAGAGTCCGATCGCTCCCCGCCGTACCAAGCTTTGTAAGTTTCCAGATTTTCAAATCTGTAATCAGCCGACAAATCCAAGACTTTGCAGCCTTTCTCTATCAGCGTCGGTGCCATTTTGCAAGCTAAACCGTTCGGCAGCGACAGAAACACAACTTCGCATTTTGCCGCTATTTTGTCTAGGTCGATCGCCTCCACTGTCAAATCAATGCAGTTAGTCAGATGCGGATAAAGGCTGGAAAAAGGTTTTCCCGCACTGCTATCCCCGCCCAAATACACTACTTCAGCCGCTGGGTGATCTGCCAGCAGTCGTACAAGTTGCACGCCGCCGTACCCTGAAGCGCCGATAATTCCTACAGGCACACGTCCAACATCTCCCATTTTCCTTTATCCCCTCAGCCGTTGAAGTCAAAAACGCTTGAACTTTTGCTGCATTGTAGTACCAAACGCCAACTTTGGTGGCAAAGAATTGTGTTGTTTTGTTTTGGAGGTGCATTTTTGTTAATTTTAGGCTGTTGGACACCGCCCAAAAACCGATACAAAGCCCCGACTCCTTTCCTGGAGAGCCCAAAATTTTTGACCAAAGTTCCATCTTCCAGATTCAAAGCTGCAAGTAAATCTCAAATCTCAAATCAAAAATCTCAAATCGACTGACGGCTCGCCAAAACCCTAAAATTAACAAACTGATGTGCGATCGTGCTATAAAAAACTTACTTTAACCCATCCACAAACCGGAGATTAACATTTTTCCCTCTTGCCTCTTGCCTCCTGTATCCTGCGTCTTCCCTCTTCCCTTTTCCCTCTTCCTTCTTCCTTCTTCCCTCTCCCTTCTTCCTTCTTTCTTCCTATGGGCATAGTCGTAGAAAACGTATCAAAACAGTTTGGCAGTTTCCAAGCACTTGATCGAGTCAGCTTAGAAATTGAATCGGGTTCCCTAGTCGCATTGCTTGGCCCGTCTGGTTCCGGCAAGTCTACACTGCTGCGGCTGATTGCCGGTTTAGAAATGCCCGACTCCGGCAAAATCTGGCTAACAGGCCAAGATGCGACCAATACTAGCGTCCAAGACCGCAAAATTGGGTTCGTATTCCAGCACTACGCGCTATTCAAGCACATGACAGTGCGAAAAAACATCGCTTTCGGGCTGCAAATTCAGAAAACACCGCCCGCGAAAGTCAAATCGCGGGTAGAAGAATTGTTGAATTTAGTGCAATTGGCAGGATTGGGCGATAGATACCCGTCGCAACTTTCAGGAGGCCAGCGGCAGCGGGTGGCCCTCGCCAGAGCCCTGGCTGTGGAACCGAAAGTGTTACTGCTAGACGAACCTTTTGGAGCTCTCGATGCCAAAGTTCGCAAAGACTTGCGCGCTTGGTTGCGGCGACTGCACGACGAAGTTCACGTTACCACAGTCTTTGTGACGCACGATCAAGAAGAAGCGATGGAAGTTGCCGATCGAATTACAGTAATGAATAAAGGTAAAATCGAACAAGTCGGCACACCTGCAGAAATTTACGACCATCCAGCTAGTGCTTTCGTAATGAGTTTTATCGGGCCAGTCAATGTATTGCCCAGCAGTTCAAGAATGTTTCAAGACAACGGCTTTGACTCAGCCAACCCAGAGATTTTCTTGCGCCCTCACGATGTAGTAATTGAAACTACAGAAAATAGTGCAACGGTGCCTGCAAGAATCAGTCGCTTGATTCATTTGGGATGGGAAATTCAGGTAGAATTGACCTTAGATGACGGTCAAGTAGTAAACGCTAATTTGACTAGAGAAAGATTCGATAGCTTGAACTTGCAACCCCAGCAAAGAGTGTTCGTAAAGCCGAAAGATGCCAAGTCCTTTCCACTTTTTTATTCCATCTAAGAGCGATTCTGAAAACTCAAGCTAAGTTTAGATTGAATACTGCTTTTTCAAGAATGTGGCGCGGTGCAGTGTCTCTACAAAAAAAATCTAGGGACACGGCATCGCGCCGTGTCCCTAATCTTTTATACTGACAACTGTCCGCTGACTACTGCGCGCTGAGTTAGTCTTTAATTTTGTTGACAGCTTTTTTGACTTGTTGCTCAAAGGATGTAGCTTGTGTATTGGAAGGATTTTTCATTTTTTCAATGTCAGCATCTCCCTGAACTTCGTTGGGCCCTTTGCTGGCTTTTTCTTGAGTTTCTTCCAAGGACATTGGTTTTTTCAGTACAGCTTCTTGAGATTCTTTTTCAATTCCTAAAAGTTGGTCTTCACCTTTGGTGGGGCTGCTAGTAACTGCAAAAGCCGGGAAAGCATTAGAAACAAACATCAAGGCACAAAAACAAACAGCTATTAAAGTGCGGACTAAACGCTTGGCAGGGAAGTTAAAGCTGATAAAAGACATACAAAATTTCTCCGTTTTTAGAAGTTTTGATCGCTAAGATTGTTAACAGGCTGAAGCTCACTCATATTCTGCACAATCCTTAACTCAAGTTTTAGAAAAGCAACCGTTGCTTTCTTTCAAATTAAGCTAATATATAATATTTAGCTGAAAAAGCTGGTAATTGAAATCCTTCTCAGGGAATATTTCTAGATGACTGGCGTCGATCGCCCCAAGAGAGTTATGTAGAAGGCACTTGTGTAGAATCAAAAAAATTCTCTATAAGTGCCTTCGGATGCGCCTCACATAGCGGTATCAATGTCAGTAACTGGTTTTATCGTTGGGTGGGGTGGGGGCGGGTTTATTTAGTCTCTTTGCAACGTCAGAGGGCGCTTGAGTGAACCCGCAGAGAGGTTTGTTAAAAATGTTGCAAGATATGAGATGCGCCCGACTATCCACTGACTAATGACTAATAACTAATGGCTGCTGCTGTCGCACGGGAACTTGAGATTTTGCTAGATAAGTTTTAATTTCTTCTACACTGAGTTGCCCGTAATGCAGCAGGGAAGCCAGCAGTGCAGCTTCTGCTTTGCCCTGTGTCACGGCTTCGTAGATGTGGTGGCAGTTGCCGGCGCCACCGGAAGCAATGACGGGAATTTCAACAATTTCGGCAATGCTGCGAGTTAATTCCAAGTCGTAACCGGCTTGAGTGCCATCAGAGTCCATGCTTGTCACCAGAATTTCGCCGGCGCCTCGCTGTTCGGCTTCTTTGGCCCAGGCGATCGCATCTAGGCCGGTATTTTCTCGCCCTCCGCGCACGTACACGTCCCAACCCAAATTATCTGCGTCTTGCCGTTTGCGGGCGTCGATCGCCACTACAATGCACTGATTACCAAATCGATCGCTGGCTTTGTCAATTAAACTCGGATCGCGCACCGCCGCCGAATTAATACTCACCTTATCAGCGCCCGCCCTCAACAAACTTTTAATTGTGTCTAAGGATTGGATACCGCCGCCCACCGTCAAAGGGATAAATACGCGATCGGCCGTTCGGTACACCACATCGATCATAATATTCCGGTCTTCGTGAGTCGCCGTAATGTCCAGAAACACCAACTCGTCAGCACCGGCATCATTGTAAACCTGAGCCATTTCTACCGGATCGCCAGCATCCTGAAGGTTGACAAAATTGACACCTTTGACCACGCGACCGGCTTTCACATCCAAACAAGGCAAAATTCTTTTCGACAGCATAAAATTCTCGTGTTTCCAACTTATTGACCGCCGCAGCGAGGAAAAGGCTTTGTTGATATCTTCAAAAACCCGAAGTTAAGCCACAAATCTTAAAGATACCTTGTGTTTAACAATTCTCGGTCGGAGCCGGAGAGCCATTTTTCAGTTTTTTTAGGCCCCCTGAGAATAAATAAAACTTGGCTCGCAGTGGGAGCCGTGACCTTAGGTAGAATATGGCTAGAGAGTTATGTTTCCGCAAAAAGCAACAAATTTAAGTCCCCAGAGACATCTTTGGGGTGAAAAATATGACAATTTCGCCTATGATCGAACCATAACTACCTTCGCTGGCGATCGAATTGTGGTTCGGCAATCCTGTATGCTTTGGTGCATCGACGATCGACTAAACAATTTTAGATTTGAGAACAGCAGATTTGAGGTTTTTTAGCAGCAATCTCAGTTATAAGCCGCGCGGTAAAGTTAAAATTTAAAGTTTAAAATCTCAAATCGGTTGACTTGATGTCGTTTTTAGGGCTGTGGTGACTTTGCAAGCCAATCCACATTTGGTACTTCGTACAGAGAAAAGCGGCAATCGCTACTTGCCGCTCTCCGGCAGCAATTGCTGGACAGTAGGGCGGAGCGATGACAATAATTTTGTACTGACAGATCGCTGGATTTCCCGTAATCACGCGATGTTACAGCAAATGGAGACAGGAGAGTTCTACCTGATCGACTTGGGCAGCCGCAATGGTTCCTTTGTCAACGGGCGGCGCGTCAGTATTCCTGTCACTCTCAGAAATGGCGATCGGATTATTTTCGGTCAAACCGAATTGGACTTTTACAACCCAACCGCCGGTCACCGACACGATCCAATACACGAGACAGACTCTGAAGATTTTACGGCGACTTTGACGGTGCGTAGCCTCATTAGCGTCATGGTAATGGACATCCGAGACTTTACAGTTTTGACTAGGCAGCTAGACGAAACCCTCCTCTCGGAAGTTATCGGCAACTGGTTCCGCAAAGCAGGACAGATCATTCGCGAACACGGCAGTTGGGTGGACAAATACATCGGCGATGCCATCATGGCAGTCTGGTTCCACAAAACCAGCGGTGTCAGCAGCGAGGAAATGATGCGGATTTGCCAAGCTTTGAGCGAACTGCACAAGGCAACAGACGAACTCAGCAGCCGTTACCCCCTGCCTTTTCCTTTGCGAGTCGGGGCTGGCATCAATACCGGTTATGCAATGGTGGGAAATTCTGGCAGCAGCGACCGATCGGACTATACCGCCTTGGGAGATACTGTAAACGCAGCATTTCGCCTGGAATCTTGCACCAAGCAACTTGGCAAGGATATCGCTGTGGGAGAAACTACCTACAAATACCTGACGCAATTGGGGGCCCAGGACGCTTTCGAGCAGCACACCGTTGCTTTAAAGGGTTACGACACTCCCACCGTGACTTACGGCGGTACTTATGCTGACTTGAATGCTTTTCTCAAAACGAAAGGAAAAAGTTCTTGATAGCGAGAAAATTGGGGGCGGGGCAAAAATTAACCCTTTAAAATGGCAGTCCGAGTTTTTAATTGGGAGTGCCTTTGATAAACTTGCCTGCGATGCTTAAAAGTCGGCTAATGTCATATATTGTCCGCCTTGTCAATACCCAAATGTAAAGTTTGTAACAGCCCTCTACCTATTGCGGATTTATCTGAAAAACTGCATAAGCAAAATGGTAGTCTCTACATAAATGCTGTGTATGAAATTGGGAGACAAAACTTCATGAAACGATTGGGTCGTCTATTGGCAGTATTGGGCTTAGTGCTGGGCTGCTTTGCATGGGCTGGAGACCAAAGCGCGATCGCGGCGTCATTAAGCCGTATCGTCTTGCCATCATCCTCGCTCCTAGCTGTTGAAGCTCCGGCTAGAACCAATCGCGCCGATGAGAAGCTTGCCACAGAATACGGCAAAAAACTTGATTTGAACAACAGCGCCGTCCGGGACTTTCGCCAATATCGAGGGTTGTATCCCACTTTAGCTGGACTAATTATTAAGAACGCTCCTTACGAAAAAGTTGAGGACGTACTCAACATTTCAGGTTTGACGGAAGCTCAGAAAAAAGTGCTGCAAGCTAACTTGGACAAATTCACCATAACTGATGTCGAATCAGTCTTTATTGAAGGAGATACCAGGTTGAATAACGGTCTCTACGACTAGGTAGCAGAGGGCCTCATTTGAAGGCATAAGTCATTGGGCAGAAGGCATTCGGCAGAAAGAAAAGATTTTTTTTCTCTTAGGCTGATGACTTCTGCCTTTAATTTATCAAGACTTACTTTCAACCACCATTCGGCAAAAACCGACCAAAATTGGCTAGATTGAAATCAGCGGGTTCCCCTGATTCATCTAAAATCTAAAATCTAAAATCTAAAATCTAAAATCCCTTGACTGACATTAGTTCAAGTCCCCAGATTCATCTGTAGACTAAAATCTAAAATCTAAAATCTAAAATCTAAAATAGACTGGCGGCAGACTTATGACTGACAAATTTGACGTATTGGTAATAGGTGCTGGCGCGGCGGGTTTGTATACAGCACTTTGCCTGCCAGAGCATTTGCACGTGGGCTTGATCAATAAAAATACCCTGCCTGTTTCTGCAAGCGATTGGGCTCAAGGAGGGATTGCGGCGGCGATCGCCCCTGAAGATTCCGCAGCGCTGCACGTTCAGGATACACTGGCTGCGGGAGCCGGTCTTTGCGATTTGGAGGCGGTGAAATTTTTAGTCGAGGAAGCTGGTACTTGCATCGACTCCCTGGTGAAAATGGGCGTTGCATTCGATCGCACCGGCCCCGATTTAGCCCTTACCCTAGAAGCAGCGCACTCCCGCCGCCGAGTTCTCCACGCCGCCGACACTACGGGCAAAGCCGTTATCAGTACGCTGACAGCAAAAGTATTAAGCCGCAAAAACATTCAACTCGTATCTCCTGCCTTTGCTTTGAGTCTGTGGCTAGACAAAACCGGGCGGTGTCAGGGGATTAGCTCGATTTGCGGTTCACAAGTCAAGTGGCTGCAGGCCAAAGCCGTGGTGCTGGCGACAGGTGGCGGCGGACAAGTTTTTGCTCAAACGACCAATCCGTCGGTAAGTACCGGGGACGGGGTGGCAATTGCGTGGCGCGCCGGGGCCTTGCTGCGAGACTTAGAATTTGTGCAGTTTCACCCGACGGCGCTGAGCACTGCGGGCGCGCCTCGGTTTCTCATTAGCGAAGCGGTGCGGGGAGAAGGAGCTCATCTGGTTGACAGTAAGGGATATCGCTTTGCTTTTGACTCTCACCCCAGCGGGGAACTAGCCCCTAGGGATGTTGTCAGTCGCGCTATTTTCCGCCACTTGCAGAAGACGGGGGAACCTCATGTGTGGCTGGATTTGCGCCCGATTGCGGTCGATCGACTTCGCTACAGGTTTCCCAATATTATTCAAGTGTGCGCTGATTGGGGAATTGATATTTTTTCCGAACCGGTGCCGGTGACGCCCGCGGCCCATTACTGGATGGGAGGGATTGTCGCTGACAAGTTTAACCAAACTTCGATTCCGGGTTTGTACGCGGTGGGAGAAACTGCGAGCACGGGGGTACACGGCGCTAATCGGTTGGCGAGCAATTCGCTGCTGGAATGTCTGGTTTTTGGGGCGCAGATGGGACTTTTGCAGCTAGAAAGTGGAAGGCCCGAGGCATTCGCAGATCAGTTCCAGGCGGGGGAAATCTGGGAAAAATCGATTTCTGAACAGGACATTGAGGCGATCGAAAGGTTGCGGGTTGAATTGCGGAATTTGGTGTGGCAGAGTGCGGGCATTTGCCGGGGACAGCGGGATTTGGAAAGGGCGATCGTCCAACTTGAGATTTGGCGGCAAGAATTTGCTTCGTTGCCTTTGAGTCAAACGCTTGATAATTTACGACCCGGACAAATTATTAATTTTTCGCCTGCTGAGGCGGAGAATAGCTCGATTTTGCGAAATTGGGGAGAAGTTGGGAATTTATTGGATATCGGCTATTTAATTGTCAAAAGTGCTGCGTTTCGCACTGAAAGCCGTGGCGGTCATTACCGAGTGGACTATCCCCTCACCGACCCGGATTGGTGCAGCCATACTTTAATTCACCAATCCAATTGGTACAAATCTCCGCGAATAGAAGATTGAAAATTTAGGGTCAGCGCGTCCCCGTACCATCACTTTCTGGGTTCCCG
The DNA here is from genome assembly GCF_036701335.1 of Microcoleus sp. Pol12B5. Classification (NCBI taxonomy): domain Bacteria; kingdom Bacillati; phylum Cyanobacteriota; class Cyanophyceae; order Oscillatoriales; family Microcoleaceae; genus Microcoleus; species Microcoleus sp. Pol12B5. The sequence goes on from NZ_JAUBQQ010000082.1 coordinate 11,326, forward strand.
TTCGGGGTTGGTTCGTATGCTTGGGGATTTCCAAACCTAGATGTTGGTGTAACTTTCCAAACTCTGGGGGTCGATCGCGTCGGCCTCTCGCCGGTGCTACGGGCTTTTGTTAAGTTGCTAGTTGAGTTGCTAGCAAGTCGAGCGGCATTTGCGGTGCCGACTACATTCACTTGCAGGCATGCCGCCAGGGTTGCCGTTGTTGTGAGCTGAATCAAAGTACGCATAGTATTCACAGCCTTATTCAAATCACCACAATAGATCCACGTCTGTACCACCTATTATATCTATCACTTTCCGTATTTCCACTGATATCTTTACATTTACTTTAATTAATTTTCGTAAGTTTACATGATTTTTTTTACATTAAGGCTTTTTAGCGGTTTGAATTTTGTTTCAGGTGGTGATTTATTTTAAGATTTTGTAACATTTAGAGAAGACGGCAAGTTGTTCTCATAAGTTTTATATTTTCTAAGTATATCTAATGCCAGATGACAGATTAGGCCTCTTGCAAAAAAAATATGTGTTATACTTAAAAGTTTGCTCAAGTTTAGGTCAAATTTTGAATTATTGGGTTGATTGGCATCTCCTTAAACTTGCCGGGCCTGCTAGATTTAAAAAAGGTCTAAATTTTCTATGATAGCACAAAATTATTTTACAAGAGGTCTATTATAGTATTTTAAATGACATAATCTTAGATTTGAGATTTCACTACTTTGGACATTTTTTTCAACGGTTTCAAAAACCTTAGAGGGCTTACAGTTTAAGGATCTAGCTATTTTTTTAAGTTAGCTGCACAGGCTTATCAAGAAGGGGGTGGGGACTTTACCTATAGTTGCATTATGTTTTTAACTAATCTTAATTAATAAAAGTGATATTGGTTTTTCCCTCGTTCCTTGGCACGATACATCGCAACATCGGCATTCTTAACTAAAATATCTGGCTCTTGACCGTCAATGGGATATAAGCTAATGCCAATACTTGTAGTTACAGAAACTTTATGTTCTTCTAAAATAAAAGGCTGCATGATGGCGTCGCAAATTTTTTCCGCTACTTTGGCAGCTTCCTCGCGACCTGGAATTGCCGGCAAAATGATTGTGAACTCGTCGCCGCCCAACCGCGAGATGGTATCGCTGCCCCGCAAGCATTTTTTGAGCCGACTGGCAACTGTTTTTAAGAGTAAATCGCCCACATTGTGTCCGAGAGTGTCGTTGATTGATTTAAATCCATCTAAATCTAAGAACAGTAAAGCTACCAATTCCTGATTGCGGGAGGCTATTTCTAGAGACTGATGCAAACATTCGTAGAACATTTGACGGTTGGGCAAACCGGTAAGAGCATCGTGATAAGCTTGGTGGCTGAGCTCAGCATTTTTTTGTTCTAGGGCATTTTGCCGAAGTTGGCGCTCGGTAATATCTCTGATTGCTCCGACTAAAAATAGGTTGCCGGCAGCATCTTTATGCAGGGATCTTTTAGTCGCAATTAGATGCGTAATTCCGTGAGCGTCAGTAAAATATTCTTCATTTTCTCGCGGCTGGTGAGTTTTAAATACTAATTCGTCTTGCTGCCAAAATATCTCGGCTTCGGCGTGGGGAAATAATTCGTAATCGGTTCGGCAACTTAAAATTTCTAAAGGATAGCCAATAAACCGACAATATGCCTGATTCAAAACTACGCAGCGGTGAGTTCGATCTTTGACAAAAATGGGGTCGGGAATTGTATCGATTAGCGATTGTAAAAATTCTTTAGACCGTTTTAATTCTTCTTGCAAGTGAGCCAGATAACCCACAACAGCAGCACCAGAACCCACAAGACTGAGGATGGGAGGAATTAACGGTAGCCACCAACCTCTTAAGAAGACTAAGTATAAACTAGCACTTAGACTTAGACAGATACTTAATAAACAGTAAGCCGATCGACCAAGCGATCGCAAATTCCAACTCACACTTGCTCCCGCCCAAGACCAGAGTAAAATCCACAGCAACTCCGCAGCCTCTGGCCAGACATTGATACCCCCGCGCCCATCGAGGGCTGCACTCAAAATTTGGCTCAACAAATGAGCCTGAAGCTCGACTCCCGGTATTTGCTGGGGAGGAGCAAACCAACCTGAACTGTAAGAATTTTGGTAAAAGTCTCTGAGGCTGGGGGCACTTGAGCCGATCAAGACAACGCGCGATCGTACAAAATCAGCAGGTACTGTGCCAGAGAGCACATCGCTCATCGATGCAGTGCGAAAACTGCCTCGCGGGCCGCGCAGGTTGGTCAAAATTTGATAGCCGCGGCTGTCTGCTCGAACATAAGCACCATCATTCGGTTGAAAAGGCCGAAAAACCCCCTTGCCTAACTGCAAGTATTTAGGATTGGCTTTTGCTGATTGAGGGGAAATTCCTTCGCTTTTGAGGTAAAGCAAAGCCAGTCTGAGTGCGAAACTTTGATGAGTTTTGCCGTCTCCGGGCCAAGCATAGAGCAAAGTTCGCCGGACTTTTGAGTCAGCATCGATAACAACGTTGTTGAAACCAATTTGATCGAGCTTGTCAAGTACCGGAGGCGGGCGAACTCCGAGCCTGGTTTCGTCGGGCATCAACTCAATGCCGATTAAGTTGGGAATAGTTTTAAAAGTTTTGAGCAATTCGGCGTTACCCGGTTGAGTTGGCAAATCTCGGTAAACGTCGAGGCCAATCGCCCGCGGCTTGCCAGCGTGCAATTTTTGCAGCAATTGGGTCAAAACAGCATCCGAAATTGGGTAGCCGTATTTTTGCAAGTCAGCTTCCTTAATTTCTACAATGACGATGCGCGAGTCAATGGGTTCGGCCGGCCGCCAGCGCACAAAGTGGTCGAAAGCAGCCCATTCCCACACCTGAAAACATCCGAACCAGCGCATTACAATGACGCTACTAGCAACGGCACTCGCAGTAATCAATACTCGGCGTTCTCGATCGACCCATTTTTTGATAGTTTCTAGCATATTTTGGGGATGTAGACCTCGCCCTGTGAGCATCTAAACTACTACTACGTATAGGTTTTACCTCTCCGGGGCGATCGGCTAAGTCGATTTTATATTTTAGGTTTTAGATTTTAGATTTTTTGGTTTTTCGGTGCGGGCGAGTCGATTTTAGATTTTAAATTATCCAATTTTTTGGTTTTTTGGTGCGATCTGGCTGCAACAGCAGAAACCGGGTTTTGCAACCCAAATATGTCATTTCAACAATCATTCTGGTAGCAGAAACCCGGTTTATTGCATTTTTATGTAAAATTTTTAGTAATTATTCACCGAGCTAAACACTAGAAACCCACACCTTGTTTTATTTTTTTTCGTTATCACTAATTTTTACTATTTTTTATTAATTATAGATGCAAAATTTTAGATTGATTTAGCAGCACGAGCCAAGAATAAACTAAGTTAAAAACCAGGATATTTCCTGCCGCTCAATCTAAAATCTGTCATCTATAATAATCTCCAACTTTCCTGTTAGTTTTGAAAGTTACGGGGACCCGTGTAACCCGATAAATCAGCGAGTTTCTCCAAAGATTGTGTCCCCGCATAAAACTGACCATTAATCTCCCAAGTCGGGAAACCTTTAACATTCGCAGCAGCAGCTTTGCAAATTTCAGCGCGGGAATTTTGCCCCCTGGGATCGCATTCAAAATAATCAATTATTTTGGCTGCTTCTTTGCCGAAGAGCATTTTTTGGTCGTGGCAGTGGGGACACCAGTAAGCGCCGTACTCTTTAGCGCCGATTTGCCGGAGGTGGCGGGCCAAAGCCATTTGTGCCGGGCCGGAGATTGTAGTGACGGCAGGGGGTACAATTCCGGGGGTAGAGACAGTAGGAGCAGGTGAGTTGACGCTGTTATAAAGTCCCAAAGCGCCGATCGAACTCACCATTGCCACCAAAATGCCTGTAAACACCAACTGTCCGATATCTTCCCACTCGCGCCCGACTAGCACCAGCACAAACAGCGACAGCGCAAATAAGGCGGAAGTGATGCAGTAAATGCACAGTTCCTGAATTTCAAAAGCCATCAAATACATCAAATAGCTGCTGAAAATTACCATCGCAGCGGTGATGATAAAGAGCGCTTGCCAAGTTTTGTTTTCTACTTGAGAGTGCAGGCCTTTCTTGGTGTCGGGATTGACGGCTTTGGGGGCCAATGCCAGGATTGCTATGCTCAGGTAAGCCAAACAGCCTAACAAACTTAAAGGCACTGTGCCAAAGACTGTAGCGTAGGGACTGTTGAGAACTTTGTCGCAGCCGCTGGTGGGACAAATGACCGAGCCATTGGTGAATTTAGCGATCGTGAGATAGGCCGTTTCTACGACGCCTATGGCTGCGATCGCTGCCATCACAGTCCGAGACCAGCGATGAATCCAAGGGGTTGAACGTCGGCGAATCATTTTTTGATTTGGTAATTGATAATTGGGAATTGTTGACTGTTGACTGTTGACTAATGACTGTTAATGGTTAACTACTGACTACTGACTACTGACTACTGACTACTGCCAAGTGTCAACTGTCAACTGTCAACTGTCAACAACTCCTATTTTACGTTTTACTTGTGACTTTGCCCGGTTCCGGTGTTGGCCCTCTTGAGCCATTAGTATCTCTATTTTCCTGTTCGGGCTCTTTCTGTGACAAGCTGCGGCGGGCGGCTTCTACAAACTGACTGACGCGGATCGGATCTATAGGCTGCTCGATGCGGCCGTTTCGCTTCAGGGAACTCGATACGATTACGCCGTCAGCGGCCTGCATGAGGGTGGAAATGTTTTCCCACGAGGCGCCACTGCCGATGAAAACTGGAATTCCCGCCGCTGCTGCACTCGCGAGTTCTAAGTCTTCGAGATTGGGAGGGCTACCAGTTGTCCAGCCGGAAAGGATTACGGCGTCGGCTAAAGCGCGCCCGATCGTCTCTTGGACGGCTGTGGTCAAGTTGGGGCTGCCTAGGGGTCGCCCGTGCTTGACTAACACGTCTGCTAATATTTTGACATCGCTGCCCAATTCCCGGCGGTAGCGCAGTAGCTGGTGAGCTTGGCCTTCAATTAAGCCTTGGTCTGTAGCCATGATGCCGTTGAGGACGTTGACGCGGATGAATTGAGCTCCTGTGCAGGAGGCGATGGCGATCGCGCTGTGGGCGTCGTTTCGCAGCACGTTAACGCCGATCGGCAGCGTCACGAGATTTGTTAGCCTCTCAACTACCAGAGTCATGGCACTTACCACAGCCGGATCTACGCTGTCTTTGGCAAAAGGAGCGTCGAAAAAGTTCTCAACTATGATACCGTTTGCGCCACCAGAAGCCAGCGCTGTAGCCTCTTGCTCGGCTCTTCCGATAATAGCTTTGAGGTTTCCGCCCCAGCGGGGAGAAGTTGGCAAAGGCTGTAAATGTACGACACCGATTATGGGATTCGGCGTTTTGAATATTTGTTTTAAGTCCACGGATTTTCCTGAAACCACCAAGTTCACCAAAAAACGAGCGGGAAGCCCCTGACTTTACGCATGGGGAGGAAGGCGGCTGCGACGACCGTCGCCTTGAATCCCCTTTCGGGGTTGGAGAGGTCGGGTTGCCTCTCCGGTGAGGTATGGTTGCCTCAATCTCCCTTTCGGGGTAATGTTCGCTTCGAGAATGTTTAGTGAGCTTGTTAGGCTGAAAGCACTGGTTTGACCCCTTTAAGCCTGTTTAACTCTCAGCGATAGAGCGGAAAACTAGCGTCGCATTTTCCGGTATCGTGACTCAAAAAACGTAGGTCTGATCCTGTCTCTGGTAAGGTTTGGGCTTTCGGTTCAATCTCGCTCACAGAGCCGGACTGTCTTGAAAGCCCCCGCTTTTAAGCGTGGGGTTCCTTACTGACGGCTGACGGCGGATTTTGACGGTATATTCTAGAATTCTATATCCACGGGGGCGATTCGGTTGACTTAATCGGGTCGCCAAGTTGCTCCAACCCCGCAGCCATAACAGTTTAGATTTTAGATTTTAGATTTTACAAAGGCGACCTACACACGTCACTCCAAGACAGATACTTGCTTGTAAGCAGGAGTCCTGGAAAACAAAAAAGTTCAGGTTTTAGCGAGATCTCGCAGATTCATCTGTCGAGTCAATGCTTTAATCTTTAATCTCAAATCGAGTGACTACAATCAGGGATGAAAGCTTGACTGCAGTTGCATTCTTTTTTATACCTTGGTGTCGGCAGGGGTTTTTCCTTCTCTATCGAGGTTAAGTGGTGGAAGTTGTTCTCATAATTTTGGCTGTCACCGCAGGATTGGGGGCAGCAATCGAAGTGCTCCTGCGGGTGCTGCTAGGTTTTGGTAATCCTTTGATTTATATTGCCGATGCCGAGTGCGGCTATTTGTTGGCGCCCAATCAGAAGGTGCATCGCTTGGGCAACCGGATTGAGATTAACGAGTATTCGATGCGTACTGGAGCGATCGCCCCGATACCCCCTGCAGAAACTCTGCGCGTCTTGCTGTTGGGAGATTCTGTCGCCAACGGTGGTTGGTGGACGCATCAGACAGATACGATCTCGGAAATTATGACTCGGAATTTGAGACTGCAAGTACAGAATGTGGCGAACAATACACAATTAGCTTCACAAGTCAACTATTCAAATTTTGAAGTTCTCAACGCCTCAGCCAATTCTTGGGGGCCGAGGAATCAACTTGCTTACGCCAAGCGTTTCGGTGTTTTTGGGGCAAAGGCTTTGGTTTTGCTGCTCAATACGGACGATTTGTTTGCGTCGGCTCCCTGTTCTCTGGTTGTGGGGCGCGATCGATCTTACCCGGATCGCAAACCCCGATCGGCTACGCTAGAGTTATTAAGCCGTTACCTGCTCCCTGCAGTGCCGACTCGCCAATTGGCAGCACCCGGAGCCACAAGCAGCGATGTAGTAGCCTGCAACTTAGAAGCTATTCGCCAAATCCAGAAAATAGCTGTATCCGCCAACGTCCAGTTTTTGCTAGCAGTCACGCCGAAGCGGGGCGAACTCGGCGGCCCGCTTCGGCGTGACTGGGAAGTCAAAGCTAGAGCGCGTCTCGCCGAACTCGTAGAAACAGAGAAAATTACTTACATAGATTTTCTTCCCATTTTCAATGGTGCGGCCGAATTTCCAACTTTGTATCGAGACAGCATTCACCTGAGTCCTCAAGGAAATCAGCTAGTTAGCAAAACCATCAGTCGTCAAATAGTCGCTCTTTGTTAGCATAAATCGTGACTTCACCTAAAGACGGATACTTGTTCACGACTCCTGTTGTCGAGAGCAAAAAAGTTTAAACCTTAGTTCAAGCCCCCAGATTCATCTGCAGAGTCAATCGATTTTAGATTTTAGATTTTAGATTTTAGATTTTAGCCTTGACCCCACGGATCAATTCGGGGGCTCCTTTATCGGATACAGGTTTTTTATTTATGGACGAATAAATCCGGGGGCTTGTATCCTGGATGCTTGATTGTCAATCTAAGATCTAAAATCGTTCGACTGAGGGCAACCCGACGCTCGCACTCGCCGAACTTCTCACGCCGAATTGTCCAATCTCAAATCGACTGACATCGAATCCGGTTGCATGGGAACAGTTACCATCTTCAACGAACAACAAACCCAAAGTAAAAGCACCCGGAAACGACACGATTTGTCTCGATTTAGCTAACTTGCAAAGTAGACTCTAGCTCTTTCGGATACCAAGCTTGACCGTCGAGAGCCATTTGCTCGATCGAACTCGCAAGCCGCAGAGCTTTGAGAGCTTGTTCTCCTCCCACAGAAGGCTGATTTCCACCCCGCACGCAATTAATAAAATGCTCCAATTCTGCGTGGAGCGGTTCAATATTGCTGGTGTAAACTTTCTCGATCAACCCATCTTGACGGTAAAGCACCTGACCGTAATCCGTCACGTAATTGGCGGTTGTTTGTCGGTGAATCAAGATTTCGTTGTTGAGAAAATCTGCCTCTGTCAGAGAATTCTTGCAGTGAGCGACGATTGAACGGAGTTTGCGGTGCGTCACCTTACTGGCAGTCAGGGTGGCGACAATGCCGTTAGCAAAGTTCAACGTCGCTGTCACGTAGTCTAAATAACCTGAATCTGAGGCTCTGCTGCCACTGGCTGTCAGCTTCACCACTTGGGAATCTGCCAATTCCAAAAGCAAGTCGATGTCGTGGATCATTAAATCCAAAACTACCGATACGTCGTTAGCCCGCTGGGAATAGGGACTCATCCGGTGAGCTTCCAATGCCAGTAACTCTTCAGTTTTCAGCACTTTGCCGAGTTCCTGAAAAGCTGGATTGAAGCGCTCGATGTGACCCACTTGTAAAATCCGGTGGGCCTCAGCAGCCGCGTTGACCAAAGATTCGGCTTCGGCAATGCTAGCCGCGATCGGCTTTTCAATTAAAACGTGAACACCCGCTTGGAGACAAGACATCCCCACAGGGTGATGCAGGCGAGTTGGAACGGCGACGCAAACTGCATCTACGTGGGCGAGCAAATCTCGGTAGTCTTCAAAGAAGCGAACCCGGTATTTGCTTGCTACATCTATTCCCCGCTCTACATTTATGTCTGCAACACCCACGAGTTCGATATCTTTTAGCAAGCTCAGAACTCGCGTGTGATGCTGGCCCATATTGCCAACCCCAATCACCCCAATGCGGAGGGGTTCGGGTTGACTTCGCTGGGCGAAAACGTTTGCGTATCCCAATGACATCCTATCTAGCACTCCTGGATTCTCCTCCACCACCACAGGAATCAAGCCCCTTGGCTTCCCTCAGCTACTCACAGCCATCCAGATAGTACCACAGTCAAACTATTTGTGAAGAATTTCTAAGTTCAGTTGCGATTATCGCATCAGGCAATTAAGCAGAAGCGAATCATACACAAGGAGAGAATACTGGGACAAAAGGTCTGGAAATTTTGTATTGACAAAGATTATTAAATGTGCAATGGGAGCGGGACGATCGCCTGCTGCATCGCCACAACACAAACCCGTCGGAATATTTGGCGATTACGATAAAACATTTTTCTAGTTTGTGTTCAAAAGTCATAGTGAAAGTCATAAATTATACAAATACAATAGGTGACGCATCCGTATTAGTTCGGTTATTTACATTCGGCAATCTTTGACTTCAAAAAAATTTACTTTAAGAATGGGGATAATTACGGGCGATCGCTGACTCAAATAAATTACACTTACGTAAAGCTTAATAAAAAACAATGAGTCACAAACAAAGGCACAGATTAGGAAGTGGGATCGCTAGCACAATTTTAAGTTTGTTTTCTGCCGTGTCATTGGTAGGAGTAGACAAAGCACAAGCCGCCGTACTCACCTACAATATCAATTTTGACGGTCAAGGTAGCGGTTTTTTAAAGGTGGATAACTCCTTGCTTACAGGAATAGACATTGAAGGAATTTCCGAGGGGACAGTTTCCGAGGGAAGAATGTACGGTTTTACTTTTCCCGAGTTGGGAAGCACAAAAGAATATGATAATTTGGCAGGGGTTCGAGCTGTATTTCGTGAAGGGCAGTTTCTCGGAGTGCAAGCCAGCGGCGGCGACGGTGCGATAAGAGACTATATCAGTCCTCCAGACGAACCAGGAGGGCCTTTTTTCTTGAGGGTTGAGGGCAGCGCATATTGGTCTATCGGAGTTACCTCTGGCTCGTGGAGTAGGGAGGTAGTACACAGACAGGTGAACTATCAATCATATATAGACGATGGATCGATCGTCACCGACAGCTATGTTATATACTCTAGATATATCTCCCCCAATGCCGAGGTTTCTTACACTTTAGTGAATACCGAACCCGAACCTGTTCCCGAACCTCTCACTGCTGGGGGGACAGCTTTAGCATTGGCAGGTTTAAGCTGGTTAAAACAAAAGAAAAAAATGGCAGCTTGAGGTGCGATCGCACCTCAACAATTAACCAGTCAGAAGTCACCTTTCAAAGAATATTCGAGTTGCAAAATTTTGCTCTCGATTCGGAGACAGAGCTCTGGCTTTCAAAATCGCAGCTACCAAAAAGGTATAGGACAAAACTCCCACCAAGGCAAGCAAAAGTACGCTGACGGCTCCCGACGCATTCCACAAAGCGTGAAGTGCGGAAGCACTGAAATAACCTACGCCCAAAATTTGCCAGCGCTTCCTGGGTTTGAGGGCGCTCAAACCGATAAAATATCCCAAATAGCCGCTGTAAGCCATGTGTCCGGCGGCGGAACCCAAAATGCGGGGAATTAGCAACTGCAATCCTACTAATTGTCCAGCGTCCGGCCCTGCTTGCAGGGTGACATTTTGGATGACATTGGGAACGTACTGTCCCAGAGTTTCTAACAGTGTAAAGCCGACTGCTGAGGCACTTCCTAACAGAATTCCGTCTAAAGGTTCCCAAACGCCGATGCGATCGCGCCAGGGATTTTTCAGCCAATTTCCCAGCAACATCGCTCCCAAAACGGGCAGGGCTTTCAGCAATTCTTCCATTAGACCCGCCCCGAAAAACATTCTGCTCAAAAAAGGCAAAAAACTGATTGTTTCGCCTTCGATTGGCAGGCGACCGGGCAAAATTTCTCTAAATACGAATATAAATCCAATTAATAAGGGGCTGCTCAGAATCAGGACTGTAGCTAAAGCCGAACCAAGCAATACCCACCAAGGCTTGTGTTTGCCGCACAGTTGATAGATAAAGTAGTAAGCCGCACCGGCGAGGTAAGCTGACAGCAGCAAGTTGAATGCTGCGGAATTTCCCACGGCGACAAACATCGACACGACAACAATAACTGTGGCGATACCTGGATATAAGTAAGCTTTTTGGCTTAATTGTTTGCCAGTGGAGGCGATCGGGAATAATTGAGTTAAAGTGAGAGCATCTTTTTCGCTACCAGCAAAATTGCCCGTTTGTGGTGCTCTTAATCCTGGTTGATTTTGGTAAGGGGTTATGGGAGATTCAAATATAAATTCAGGGCCGTCAAGGCCGAGACTGATGCGATCGCCTGTTTCTAAAGTTTGGCAGCCAGAGAGCTTTTTTCCGTTGATATAAGTTCCATTAGCGCTGTTGAGGTCGCAAATTTCCCATCTCGTCAAAGTACCCTGAGTTAGGGGACGGACTGCGGCGTGGCGGCGGGAAACCATGCCGTGGACGATCGACTCTAAAGTTATTTGACAATTGCGATCGCGTCCGATGACCAATTCCCCATCTTCAGAAAGTTGGTACTTGGATACTGGGGTTCCCACAGCGTCTTTGGCTGGCACTTGTCGCAGAAATCCGATTTCATTAGTCATGAGTTATGAGTCATTAGTCATTAGTCATTAGTCATTGGTCATGAACTCGCAAGCTGTTACCTGATGTTATTTTTGAGCAGTCTTTATTCCACAGTTATTGGTTGTTAGCTGCTGACTAATTACTAATTACTAAATACTAATTACTAATAACTGCTGACTAATGACTAATGACTAATAACTCTTATAGATTGGCCCTGGCATCCTGAACGGCTGCATAGAAAAATATGCCAGTTAGCGGTACGCTCAGGGCTAGAATGATGCCGGTGACTAAATTGCCAAGTTGAGCTTCTCCCGATGACAGCTCAAAGATGGAGCCGACTGCCGCGATCGCAGTGATGCACGAAAGAGCTAAGAGTAAACCACTTTTCGGAGTTCCTGCCATCATACTGATTTTACTGCCTTTGGGGAAAATTTATGCTTGACTAATGCTTCATTTAGTGCCAGCTTGTTTTCTACTCTGTCTACAAACAGCACTCCGTTGAGGTGATCCATTTCGTGCTGAATTGCCCTTGACAGTAACTCTGTTGCTATCAGGGTTTGTGGGCGGCCGTATTCGTCGCGGTAGGAGACTTCAATGACTTCTGGGCGTTTGACTTCTAAATAAACTCCCGGAATGCTCAAACACCCTTCTTGCAAGATGCAGATATCGCCACTGCTACTTTTGATGGTGGGATTGATCAAAACGATTGGGGGTGTAGCGGGATTTTCCGGGTCACAGTCGAGGACGATTACTTGTTTGTGGACTCCGACTTGGGGGGCAGCCAAACCGATACCGTCGGCACTGTACATGGTTTGCAGCATTTCTCGGACTAGCTGCCGAATTTCTGCATCGACGCTTTTGACGCGCTTGGCTGGCTGCCGCAGGACGCGATCGCCTAATGTGTGTATTGTTAGGGGCGGTTTTTCTAACTTTTTCTTTTCAATCAAGACCTGAGCCGTCATAGAACCTCGCGGGATGTTTGGAAACCCCCAACGAAAGCTGTTGGGGAATGGAATTGGAACCAATACTATTATTTTCAATATTAATCTAATTTTCAGTAGCCATGACTGGAAACCCACCAAACCAACGGCCGATTATTTCTCTGGGGCTTTCGCCTGTTTTAGTGGCGGTAGAGCTTTTAGGTGCGATCGCGATTTTGCTGGCTGTTTTGCTCATCATCAAGTTTTGGGCCGTTTTGCCCGATCGAATTCCGATTCATTTCGGCTTGGGGGGGCTGGCTGATGCTTGGGGCGACAAGGTGACGATTTGGCTCATGCCGGCTGTGGCTGCGATTATTTTTGCGGTTTTAACTGCGGTATCGCGCTATCCGCATACTTTTAATTATCCCGTACCGATTACTTCTGAGAACGCTCGCCGGCAATATCTGTTGGGGCGAAGCCTTTTGGTTTGGCTGAAGGCGGAGATTTGCTGGCTGTTGGCGTTTGTGGTGCGGCAGCAAATTCTTGTCGCTTTGGGTAATGCTCAAAGGTTTAGTATTGAGTTACTTGTAGGGTTAGTTGTTTTGATTTTTTCGACGGTTAGCGTGTATTTGCTCAAGGCTTATTCTGCTCGCTAGATCTTGGACAAAAACCTTAGATATACCTAAAAACCAAGTTTTTGGCCGAGTTTTTAAGTGCCGTTAATAATATCTAACCTCTCCAAAATAAAGAAACTTACTTTATAAGTAGGAATAAAATCATAAAAACTTTATGAGGAGTTTAGTCCTAACGACAAACATTTTTGGTAATTGCTCAACTAGGGGAAAAAAGGGAGCCATCAATAGAGAGAGCTTTTTGAATGGATTGATAAGCAGTTA
>NZ_JAUBQQ010000083.1:0-18191 GCF_036701335.1 Microcoleus sp. Pol12B5
CGCGCTCGATCGCCAGTGACTTAGATTCAGGTGCAAACCCTAGCAGCCCAAACAACCCGCCTTGCTCCTCTTGCTGTGTCGGGGCGTTTTGCAGTAGCAGCGCCAATTCTTCGACAACCTCGTTCGTGATGTTTTTACCCTTCTTCTCCCGATCTTCAATTAACTTTAGTAGCTCTTCTTGGTCGTTGTGCGCTTTGTCTGATGGTGGTAATTTGGCGACTATTTTCGAGATCGCGATCGCACGGGACTCTGATAATGACCCCAAGCTGACCCGGTTAAATAGTGAGTCTGAGAGGTTTGCCAATGCTAATCCGTTGTTAGCGATCGACTCTTTCATTGGGATACCCTTAGCATCTAGATCGTCTTTGTTCAGTCCTGAATCTCTGAAGAATTTGGCCGCATCTAGCGCAGTTCCCCGACCTTCGGCGATATTGGTCAATGCTCCAATCCCCCGCGCTTCCTTCGCTGAATTTGCTTGCAGGTATCGGATTGTGACCTGTTCGGCTCCGAGCTTCTTTGCTAAATCTAGTCTGTTGTGTCCGTTGACGACATAAACCTGTTTGTCTGCCGGATCTTCCCAGACTTGGATGATTCCGGCAAGATTCTCGTCCCATTTCTTGACGCCACCCAAAGACCCGACGCTACCCGTTTTGGTTAACTCGCCAATAATTTTGTACTGAAACCTCTTTGGGTCTACCCCGATACTACTAGGGTCTACTTCGGCGATACCCTTAAGACGCACAGGTTCCTTGTTGCCAAGTTTTTCTAAGTCACGCGCTTTAGTCTCAAGGCTTTTTGATGTTCCGTATTTTGCCCAAGCTTTGTTTTCTGGGTCTAGCTTTAGTTGTTCAGCTAGCTTTTTTATCTTGTCAATTCTTTCTTGAACAATGTTTTTTGCTGCGTTACCAGCCGATTTAACTCTTTTGCCAGTGCCGTCAATCCAGCAATTATTGAGTAGTGGTATGCACGCAGCGCCACAACTATAACTAATATGGGTACACCTATCTTTTCCTGTCTGTTTTATACTAGGTTTCTTCGCGTCTATCCGGTAGCCGTTTAAATACCCAATCGTAAACGTATCAAAGCGTCGTGCTGCCGCTACTGAATCAAGATTTTGGTAGCTGTCAAGGTTGACGGCTGGCTTGTATCCTAATTGATTACCTGTAATCAGAGAGCTAAATATTCGATTGTTCCAAATATCTCTAAACTTTCCCTCTATTTCTCCCTCGCCTTTGATGTTGTAAATAAGTAATTCAACCCTGGAACCATAGGCTTCTTCGCTTTTAATTAACTGTGTCAATTGGAAAATAAATTGTTGTTGTATTTGGACTTTGGTATTCAAAGTATTTACCAACAAGTTGCCTCCTTTTTGTATTGATTGAGATTTTTTTCTACTTAGTTTAGTTTACCGCTTCAGCATCTGCGTCACCTGCTGACTAACTTGACCGAACACGCCCAAAACCTGCGCTTCGGAAATCCCCGCCTCTGCCTTGATATTAAAATTATTGGCAACGGGAGTCACGGGCGCGGGTGTTGGTCGTTGGTTAATTTGCTTGAGAACTCCAAGCATTTCCCGTTGATATCCCGTGCTTTCCTCCTGTAACTTAGTCAGTGGGTTAATCTCCGGTTTAACTGAAATCTGCTGCCGTTGAACGTTCATCTGAGCAATCAGATTTTTCAACTCAGGCACTTTGGGCGCGGTCGCCGCCGTTTGCTCGATCGCCCCCAACAGCGAACCTGATCGCACACCAGCACTTTGAATCCCCCGTCGCACCCCATTAGGAGAAATGCCTCGCAGCGCATCCCGTTCCGCTTCATTCTGTCGGCGGATGGCTTCGCGCTCTTGATTCTGTCTTTGAATCCGTGCCAGTCGCTCAGTTTCTTCAGGCGTCAGTCTTCCCGCCAATTGGCGCTGTCTCAATTTTTTCTCGTTTGGATCGACAATTGCCTCGATCGCCTGAGCCTGTGCCGCCCTTCCCTGAGTCGCTTGCTCGATCGACTGTGTTTCCCGTTTTAGTGCATTTTGCTCCTCTAGAACCCCTCGATTTTGTCCAACCATTTCTTTATTTGCGATCGCAAAAGCAACTTCGGCAACAGCGGCTTCAGCCCCGGCACGGGCGGCGACAACATCTAGTCTGGCGGCTTCGACATCCGCATTACTGGCGTTGGGGTCGCGCTGCACTTTTTGTAAGGTAGCTTCAGCTTTGAGAACTTCAGCATCGGCTTTAGCTAACCCCGATCGGGCCCGTATCTCTGCAATTTCTGCTTCGGATTCCGCTCGCTTCTGAGCAATCTCTGCCTGCTTGATTTCGATTTCTAAATTCTTCTGGGCAACAATCTGCTGCTGTTGGAGTGCGACAAGCTGAGCATCCGCTGCTTCCTTAATTAGTCGCTTCCGTTCGCCCTCAGAACTGGCGCTATCTTGCAAAATTTTATATTCACCCTGAATATATCCATTGAGCGCGTTTGCTAAACTCGCGCGCGATTGTAAAAGCTTGTTTTGGTTTTCCAGCGATCGACCGAGCAGATCGTACTGTTTTCCCTGCTGTTCAATTGCCCGCACTTGTACGTCAGAAGCTAACTCTTGGGCCCTAGATTGGTTCTGAATGCTCTTTATTTGGCGCTCAACCAGCAAATCAAAAGCCTTTTTCTCCTCATCCAGTAATTGCAGTCTGAGCTCAGTGGTTTTTTTGACCGACGCCCGAATGCGGGACTGGCGCTCGGCTTCTTTGGCTGGGTCAGAAAACGCTGGGAGCGATCGCAGTGTTGCGTTTTTCTGTTCCTCCAGTGCAATCTCTTGCTGGATTCGGCGCTGGGTTGCCTGAATTTCAGCAGTAGCGGCAGCGTCTTTGTCGGCAACGCCAGATAGTGCAGCCTGTTTAGTTATCAGTTTACGGTCAAGTTCCGACTGTTCTAGCAGGTCAGTCGCTTTCTTGTTCTCCCGATCAAGCAAACTTAATTGAGCCTCTAAAAATTGGGACAGCGCATCCTGTCGGCGCTTCTGCAAAGATGCTTCTTGGGCTGCTAGTGCCTCTTGTCCCTCAATGTCAGTTGCCGACATTTGTGATCGGCGTTCCCGGATTAGTACCAACTGAGCATCTAGAGATTGCAATGATTGATTGTAACGGCTCTCAGCATATTTCGCCTCTGTTGTTAGCCCTTGTGCCAACTGTCCCTCCAGAATTGTCTGCTGTTCCTGCCCGTCCTGCTCAACATCTGCCAGTCGCTTGTCAAAAGCTTGCTTCCGAATTTCGGCAATTTTGGATTGGGTGTCGGCTTCTTGCTTCAGTAGTTTTTCTCGGAGTTCGCCGCTGGCTTGGCCTAATCGTTCTCGAATCAATGTCAACTGTTGCTGTGCCGACTCTTCTTGGATAGCGGCTGATTTTAGGGCGGTTTCTTGATTGTCCGCCAAACCTCGAATACCATTGGCGGTAATGACTGCCAACCGCTCCTCTTCATCTTGTTGTAAATCTGACAATCGTTTCTGAAAGCCTTGCTCTTGGATTTCGGTGAGTTCTTTCTGTAGGTTAGCTTCTTGCGCTTTCAACTCCTCATTCAGTTCTTTGTTTAAGGGACTGGTCGCGGCTATTCGTTCCCGAACCAAATCAAGCTGGTTGTTTACACTTTGGCGTTGAATGTCTTCTATCTCTGTTGCTGCCCGCTGGTTGTTCTTTGCCCCTGTTGCTGCGGCAGCCTCAACGACGTTGACGCGCTCTTGCGAGTCTTGCCGTAAATCGCTCAACCGTTTTTGTAATTCCTGTTTCTGAATTTCTGTGATTTTGACCTGAATATCAGCTTCCTGTTTTAGCAATTCTTCGCGCAATTCCTTATTAGTTCCGCCGACAGCGCTTAACTGACCTTGGATGAGGGCGAGTTGAGAATCTAGATTTTGCTTTTGGATTTCGCTTGAACGAACGGCAGTGGCTTGATTGTCAATGTCGCCTTTAGCATTAAGGGCGGTAACGACAGACAAACGCTCCTCCCCATCTTGCTGCAAATCTGACAGTCGTTTCTGTAATTCCTGTTTCTGAATTTCTGTAATTTTGACTTGAGTGTCAGCTTCTTGTTTCTTCAATTCCTCCAATAATTCTTTGTTTGCAGGGCTGACCGTTTCAATTCGTTGACGAATTAATCCCAGTTGGGCGGTTAAACCTTCTCGTTGAATTTGTGCGGTTTTTTTCGCTGACTCTTGATTGTCTAGCACCCCAGTTGCATTTGCTGCCGTTATTAGCGATGTTCGCTCTTCAGCGTTCTGCTGTAAATCAGCCAGACGTTTTTGTAACTCTTGCTTTTGAATTTCAGTAATTTTGACTTGTAAATCGGCTTCCTTTTTTCGCAACTCTTCCAGTAGTTCTGTGTTAACTTTGCCCGATTTTTTTCCTTCCCCAACAACTGTGTTAATTCTTTCTTGGACTATTTTTATTTGCTCGTTGGCACTTTTCTGTTGAATTTGGGAAGTTTCGATCGCAGTCTGCTGATTATCTTTCACGCCCAGTGCGTTAGCTTTTTGGACTACAGCAAGCCTTTCGTCCGCGTCCTGCTGTAAGTCTGACAAGCGAGCATCCATCTCTTTTTTGTCAATCTCGGTAGATTCAATTTGGATTTCCGCTTCCTGCTTTTTCAGGGCTTCCATCAATTCGACATTGACCTTGCCGGACTTTTTGCCCTCGGCTGCTACTTGTTGAATGCGCTGACGGACAATTTCTAAACGTTGAGCAGCACCAGTGCGCTCGATCGCTGCTGTCTGTGCTGCCGCCGCTTGATTGTTGATCGCGCCCGTCGCCTGATCTGATTTTATTACCGCAGTCCGCTCCGCCACGTCTTCTTTCAGGTCAGCCAGTCGCGTCTCCATTTCCTTCTTAGCAATCTCAGTTATCTTGACCTGAGTGTCAGCCTCTTGCTTCCGTAGTTCCTCCAATAGTTCAGTGCTGACCTTGCCGCGCTGTTTGTCAGCAGCTTGAACCTGAGCGATTCGAGCTTGGATAATTTGCAGTTGGTTTTTTGAACTAGCTGATTCGATCGCGCTGGTCTGTTTGGCGGCTTCTTGGTTGTCAATAGTTCCTCTAGCGTTTGCGAATTTAACTACAGCAACCCGTTCGTCGGCATCCTGCTGCAAGTCTGACAGCCGCTGTTGTAACTGCTTCTTTTGAACTTCGGTCAAGTCTTTTTCAAGTCCCGCCCGCTTTGCATTTAACTCTTCCAGCCGTTCTTTATTGCCCGCGTTTGCCGCAATTTCCTTGTTAATTAGAGCGATCTGGGTATTGATATTTTTTGTTGCAATTTCTGCCGTCCTAGTCGCAGCATTCTGATTGTCAATCTCATTTTTAGCCTGTGCCGCTTCAACAATGGCGGTAGCTTCCTGGGCATCTTGTTTGATATCAGACAACCGCTTTTCAAACCCTTCCTTCCGTGCCGCTGCTAACTTCTGTAAAGCTTCTGCTTGCTGAACCTGTAGCGCCTCCCAAGCTTCCTTGTCATATTCTTTAACGGTTTTACCCTGTTTCTTGGCTTCAGCTTCTAACTTGGCGGTTTTGTCCTTGATTTGAGAGAGTTCGGTCTTGGCTCGATCTTCGGCAATCTTGATGGACTCGATTGCGGCCTGCTGATTATCTTTTAAGCCTTGGTCACGGGCTGAATCGTTAAGTTTTTGGCGCTCGTCAAAGTCTTTGAGAGCTTCCCGTTTCCTAATATCGCGCTGCTGCTTCTCTAGCTTTGATTGCTCAGTGTCTAATTTTGCTGTTTCAGTTGCGTTTTTGCGATTCTCTTCAATCTGGATTGCTACAAACTCTGATTGCTTATCAGTGCGTTGAGATTTAGTTGTGTTTAATTCTCGCTGAGCCTGCACGATTTGAACTTCGGGAGCTTTTGTTGATTTTAACTTATCAAGAGCAACTTGCTTGTCTGCTATTTCTTTGTCTATCTTGCCTAATTCAGCATTCATCTCTGCTTGAATTTGACGCATTCTTTCAGTGTGAGCTATCTTTTGTGCGTCTGATCGGATCTTGACCTCCTTAAGTTTTTCCTCTGTTAACATTTGCTCTGCCTTGACTTCCCCCATTCTTCCGTCATTTTGTATTGACTCAATTTCGGATTGAGCTAACTTGTTTAGTTCTAAATCTCTTTTTGTAGTAACTTCTTGGATTTGACCGATAGCTTTTTCAGCAGCCTCTCGCCCAGCAAGCTCTACGCGAGAATCGTCAAGGATTAGTTTAAGTCGCTTTTTACCTTGCTCAGTAGTGATTTGTCCTAACTGAACTTGCTTGGTTATTAACTCAATTATTCCTTTGTTGGCGGTTTGGAATTCAGGATCTGAGTTGGCAGCTTTTATTTGAGCTTCAAATGCCGCAACTTTTGCGCTTAATTGAGTAAAAGTGCCACCAAGCTCTGTTAACGGTTTAGCCGATGTTGACAACCCAGAGACAAATTTACCTAAGCCCTTGAGAGAAGCTTCATTCCCTGCTATTAAAGCTTTTTTAGCATTTTCCAAAGATGTATCCCCAGCAGTATCAATCTCTTTAGCCGCCGCTATTTCTGCTTCTAGCTGAGCTGCATAATTTCGGCCTTGACCCTCAAGTTTTTTCTTATCTGTTTTTTGTTTGTCTGTTAATTCGCCTTGAATAATTTCTTTGTCGCGTAATTGGCGAAGTTTTAAGGTTGTGTCGTTTGCTCCAGTGGCGGTTTCATCACTACGAGAGCTAATTTCGTCGATCGCTCCCATAGAATCATTTAATCTTAAGCTTTGCCACAACAGCGCGGCCGACGCAAGTGCTGCAATTGCTACAGCTAAAGGAGCAATTGCAGCAGTCACGGTAGCTAATCCTGACGCAAGTGTAGTCAATGCCGATCCGGACGCCGCAACAGCTCCGGCAGAACCCCCAAAACCAGCAATAGACCCCAATGCTGTACCAATTGCACTAAGTGTGCCAGCTAATCCCGGTGCGATTGTCGAGAGTAGGTAGAAAAACGTACCTATGCTTCCCCCGGAGGCAAAAAATCCGTAAATAGTGCCAACTAAGCCGACAATGGTTGTTAACGGGCCAATGACTGTACTAATTATTAATGCCATTTGAATCATTTGCTGAATTACCGGATCTCCTAATAAGTCAGCAATTGTTTTAACAAGAAAGCCTAATAAGGTTAAAATAGGCGTTAATACTGGTGTTATCGCTTCTAGTGCATTTAGTAAAATCCGAATAGATCCACCTACTATTTCACCAAGAGATCCACCAATGCCAAGAATCGCGTCTCGTAATACTGTTAAAGCTGGCAGGAACGGGCTAATTATTTCAATAATTTGTTTTACAGAATCACCAATAAATGCAGTAACCCCGTTCAAAGTTGCTTGAATTTGCGACTGAATGTTTTTCATGTACTGATAAATGACATCCAACCCGTCTACAAATAGCGCTGTAATATTTTCCCCAGCAAGTCTAGTTGTAATTTCAAATATTTCTTGGATGTTTGAAGTAATACCGCTAACACTGCGAGCAGCTAGCGCGTTGCCAGCGACAAAAGGTTGCAACTTGTTTACCAGTTTGTCAACCAACACGCCTTGAGCGCCCCATGCGCGAACCTGTTCATTGGTGATGCTCAACCCTTTTGCAAGCCGACTATTCATGTCGATTGTGCCGGACAAAATACTGTTAATTTCTTGTCGAGCTTGGAACAACGGAATTTGCATTGCACCAAAAGCACCCGCGAACGAAAGAGTTAAGCGTTCTGCGGCTTTGATCGGGTCGGCAAAATCTTTTGACTGATTGGTGATTTTTGTAGCATTGGTCAATGCAATCTGTAACAAGTCAGTCAACTGCCCTGACGTAACACCCACAAGATCGAGGGATTCAATCGCTATTTGATTTAACGATTTTTTTATAGGTTCTTCAAACGCTTTAATGGTTTCAGTCGGGTCAATCGACTTTACACCATTTATATAAACATCTTGAACAGCAGCAAGGCTAGATTGAGTCGCCAGTATTTGCTGGCGCATCTTCTCGTTTTGACCAATGAACATATTATAAAATTGACTGGAAGCGGCTTTTATTTGATTAAAAGCTTCACTCCAAAAGAAAAGAGCGGTACTCGCTTGAGTGATACCGCCAGCAACTCTTGACATTTCCGATCGAACGTTAGCAAGCGCAGAGCTGGCCAAGTCCGTAATAGAAAAAATTACATTAATTCCGCTAGCCATAAAATTAAAAAATAAGCGAACTGATTGAGTTCCCCTGCTCGCTATTTTTCAACCTTATTGCTTAGTTTGTAAATTGGCGCTGTCTTAGCACTTCCTGTACAACTGAAGTTATTTCCTCTGAACTTAGTGGCTGATTAGAATTTGATGTGTCTTGGACAATATGAGACGTGCGTATCACATCTGGGTAAGTCCTGTGTTTGAGAAGATTGTCATTTTGCTTTAATTTTTCTTCTATTTTTTTAAGCTCAGACGAAATAATTAAAACAATTTGTTCAAAGTCTTTTGCTTCTAGTTTGACCCGCAAGTCTCGCCCTGGCTTACATTCTTCAGTTCCGTCCGGCATTCGGCGCACCGTGTATTTAACTATAGATTCTGGAAGGTCTGGAAACGCACAAAGCAAGAAAAAAGCTATAGCCCGCTGACTAGAATAGTCGGCGAATTTTCGCATAAATTGTTTTTCCCAGTCTCTATATTCTTTCGTCCCTTCCTCTGGTCGTTCCGTACCAAATACTTCTGCTAAAGGTGCAACTTCTAAATCTGTTACACCCTGATAAACATATTCTTTGCCGCCGATCGTCACTGTAGTATTACTCAAAATAGCTCACCAATTCCTTTGTTAAGTCTTGTTCTAATTTATCTATCACAGGCTGCGCGTTCTTAATCTTGGCTATTTCCGACGGCTTGCGTCTGACGCTGATATCCTTGGTCGCAAACCGCAACCGAGAAATATCCTTGCTTGATTGGCGATCGGCTACTGGCTTAGTAGTCAGCAGTGAGCTTAAAAACTTACTAGCTTTTTCGAGCCGATCGAATAAGTCCGTCTCCAACAATATTTTGTCCATTCTTTTTAATTTGTTTGGGAAATAAGTCGTCAAGAGGTCGATCAACCGCCAAGGCAATTCGCTGCAACTCCAAAGAATCAACGCATCTAGTCCCTTGCTCAATTCTATCTAAACTTCTATCTGGCAAGTTTGCCAATTTTTCTAACTGTGGTCGGCTTAAGTTTTTTGACCGTCGGAACAGTTCTATCAAAAAACTTCGCGCTTCTTCTTCAGTTTTGCAATTAAATTCCAAAAAAACCGCAAAAGTTTGCATAACTTGATATCTACACAATCTGTGTATATTCTACACAATCTGTGTAATTTTGCATCAATCCGTGTAGCAAGCGCGTTTAAACTTAAACTTTGCGAAAACAGGCAGATATTATGGGCAATAGAGTTCTCCTGTTCGCATATCAACTGGTAAGCGACTTTTAATCTTTAATTCTTGTGTCCACAACTCTCGAAAAAACCGACTGGGAATATCGAGCCGATTCCGGCAAGTTGGGCGAATGGCAACTGACACCCGAAGGGTATTTGGTTGCCAATGCAAAAATTGCCCGAATTGGGATTCAAGAATACCCTAACCCGGACGGCACTGTTCGCCGAGAATTTCGCCCGCCGGAAGAGGTGGCAAACCGCGACTCTCTAAAAACGTTGTGCGACTTGCCGATCTCGATCGAACATCCCCCGGCAATGCTGGATTCGTCTAACGCCCGACAGTTTGCGGTTGGGTGGAATGGATCGGTCAGTTACGACGGTGGATTTGTCAGCACAAAGGTGAAGTTGATTGACCAACACGCTGTAAAGAATGCGCTTGATGGCGGGCGAATCGAATTGTCTGTCGGCTATATGACCAAGCTTGATTGGACACCGGGGACGTGGGAAGGGCAGAGATATGACGCCATTCAGCGAAACATCAAGGGCAATCACATTGCTCTGACTGTTAAGGCGCGGGGCGGTGCCGACCTTCGGCTTTACCCCGGACTGGCAAGCCCTGAACTTCATAAAGACTCAGAAATTTTAGAAAAATGCTGGCAGATTTCGGAGCCAAGGTGGACTGATTCAGATGTTCGACTTGACAATCTGCACATAAAAGTAGGAGGTGAAAACGATATGAAAATGTATGAATCTGACGATTTGCAGAAAATGTCTAAGGACGAGTTGATCGACCTAGTGACAGAAATGCAATCGGGTATGGCAGAGAAAGAGGAAGAATTGAGCGAAACCAAGGACTCTGCTGTTTATTGGCAAGGTCGGGCTACAGCGTATGAGGATAGTTTGTCGGTTGAAAGTGATTTGAGCCGATCGGACAGTGACAACGCAACTAACCGCCGAGTCAAAGAAAAAGAGATTCGGATTGCTGAATTAGAAGGCCGCCTTGATAGCTCGGAACGTGAAAACACGGCAATTCGCAGGCAATTTGACGAGGCGAAATCTAAAATTCAACGACTGGATTCTGACTTGCAATTAACTCGTGACAGTCAGGAAAAAGCTATAACTACGCAACGAGAATCTTGGGTGAAAACTTGGAATGAAGCTTTTCCTTTTTTGCCAAAAGTCGCTCAAGCAGAACCGGATTACACATTGGATTCTGTTGGAATAATGAGGCTTGCTTTACAGAATTCTCGACCTACACTCAATCTTGATTCTTTGGTGCAATCAGCCAGCAATCCAGACGACGTGATTCGTACAGCATTTTCCGTGATGGTCGCCGAAGGGCTTGCCAAACCGACTGCGGAGCGAGGGTTTATGGCCCAACTGATCGACCAAGCCAAGACGGATTCAGGTAATTACTCATTGGATTCGATTGGGAAAATTCGACAAGAACAGAACCTCAAGAAACAAGAAGCTTGGAAGGTGACTAATTAAATGACTCAAACATCTTTTGCTCCACAATTTCCAGTCGGATATCCTGGAATGCCCGCAGATTTAAGCCCAAAGTACGATCGAAGCTATTTCAATACTGCTCTTGACGTAGCAGGGGTTGTAACTGTCACTGTTGCAACTTTTACGGCTAATACCGAATATTCTTTGACAATTAATGGAGTTGTAGTAACTACAACTACTCCGGCAACCGGGGGAAGCAGCGCAACACTTCGGGACGCATTAGTTGCGGCGGTTAATCAGTCTTTCGCTGGCGTTGATGCTGCACCTGCTGCTGGCAATACTTTCACTGTCACAGGTGTTTTGGGACAACCTCTAACGGTAACACCCGGTAGTTCTGCTTTAACCCAGGCTGTCACAACCCCGGTAGCGGCTTCGGGAGAGATTGGCTTAGGTCTTGCCGTCGTGCGTATTGCAACCGACAGCGACAGGGAAGTAAGATTGGGCGCTCCTGACAGCAGCCACAGATTTGTAGGGGTGACAGTTGACGACGGATTTCGTACAAATGCGGCTCCTTACGGTAACTCGAATCACGTTTACCGCCGAGGCGACACTATGTTGGTTCGGGAGTCGGGGACGCTTTGGGTAGCGATCGAAGGCCCGCCAGTAACGCCAGACTCTCCGGTGTTTTACCGCTATTCTGGCGCGGGTCAGATTGGATCTTTCCGAGGTGCAACCGCGACTGGCGCTGACTTGCAATTGACAAATGCTCGATTCCTTACCGGAGGGACTGACCTAGCTCAACTCTTGCTTGGATACGCCACGATCTCCTCTGGCACAACTGTTTAATCACTTACTCTTAATTTAGAAAATTAGAAATGGTAACAGATATCCGACTTGACGGGCCTTTGCTTTTACAGCGGGCTCTCGAATATATCATCCCGAAAGTTGAGCGAGCCGAGTACCCAGAACTTAAGGCCGAGCAACACATTCCAACGGTCAACGAAGGTGGCCCCGGCGCTGAAATGATCACTCAGGTAATGCTTGATTACCGTGGTCGAGCCAAGATTACCTCCGCACCGGGCGATGACCCCCCATTGGTGGGAATTGTCGGTGAAGCAATGAACGCATCAAACGTTAAGTCTATTGAGGCTGCGTATCGGGTCACATTCCAGGAAGTTCGAGCGGCTGCTTTTGCTGGCGTAGATATTTCAGCAGAAAAAGCTTTTGGCGCAAAAGAGATGGTCATGCGCGAAAGCAATCGCATTGCCTACTTGGGCGATCCGGCTGCCGGATTGTACGGCTTGTTTACTTTCCCGCTGCTACCAAAAGTATTGAGCCCGATTCAGTTTGACGATCCAGCGTTAGATCCAAACGTAATGCTGCGATATCTAAACTCTTGGTCAAACTTGGTTTACGACGTGATTACACGCCGCACTTTTAAAGCTGATACAGCGCTGTTCCCATCGCGAGTTCGGACTGTGATGAATACCACGTTTCGCAATGCAAACAGCGACACGACAATCATGGATTTGTGGAGAAAATCTAATCCACAAATTACTTACGTTGACGACGTGAGTGAAGCTGACGAAGCTGGATTTGGTGGAACTCCTGCGATTGTTTTCTACAAAAAAGATCCGTCGCACGTCAAGCGTTATATTCCCCAACCGATCGAACAACTGTTACACCATAACAGCGACACATCAAAAGAAGTGCTAATCCACGAACGTAACGGCGGCACTTTCTTTTCTAGACTGTCGGGAGTAGTTATTGAAGGAGTATTGGCAAGCTAATGGCAATATTAGGAATTGTTGAATATTTGCCACAACTAAATTCAGTCAAGCAAACAGGCGATTTGTTTATTGGCGGAATGCAGTTAGTTACAGGAAAAAACGAGGTTGATATTGAGACATGGAAGGAACACGCCAACCATCCGCTAATTAAAAAACGGATCGAACAAGGCATTCTTCGAGTCTTTTTCGATCAGCCAACTGTAATTACGCCGCCCGAAAACAAGCGGGCTTCGCGAACATCTACTCCGGTAGAAACAAAACTTGAGCAAGAAGTTATTCCGATCGCCGTGGATACTTCAACTTTCGTAGTTCGCCCGCCAGAAGTAGAAAAAACTCCTACCCCTCCCAAAAAATGATCGGAACAGTCTCTGTTGAAAATTTCTGTTTGCTATTTCCTGAGCTTGCTGATTGCGATAGTCACCAAGTTGAACGGGCTTTACTCCAAGCGAGTAAAGAATGCCCTGCAACTATTTACGGCAATTTGCACCAAGAGGCGATCGCACATTTGGCAGCTCACAGGATAGCAATGCAGTATTTTCAAACAGGGGTCATTGCCGGGGCGGCGGTAGAGGCGGCAAAAGGTGGTTCTCCATCTTTGCCCAAAGCGGGAAGCAGTAGCGCTGAGAATCTAAACAGCACCAGCTACGGACAAGAAGTTCTCAGAATCCAAAAAACGTTACCTCTCAGTGGATTTGTTGCCTAATGTTTGCCAAGATTGCTCAAAAAGCTAGAGATTGCAGTTTTGCGGGTACAGCCGACAGTTTTGGCTTGACCAACGTTGTCAGCTTGCTGTTGGTGCGGCGGTTTACAGCCGACGGCGTTTCTCGGCAAGAAGTGCGATCGGTCAGCAATCTAATTTGGAAGAAAGCATCGCCCGCAACTTTTGCCCCCTCAATGTCGAATGACGGGACGGAAGCACGAGAGAACGAGTTCACTATTTTTGGTATCCCGCGCAACGTTGATTTTAGCGACTGGCTTCAGGCAACTGGAACAAGCTATTGGGTCAATGCTGAGATGCGCGACGGGCGCGTGTTTGGTGGAACTGAGGTGGAATTCGTGACGATCGATGAGAACAATCCGCTTGTCTACATTCTTACGGTAAGGAGGAAGCCAGATGAGCGAAAGTTTAATTAAGCAAGAGTTTTTGACAGAATTAGAGTCAATCCTAGAGAGCGATGAAACCTACGGCAGTAACGTTCAGGTTTTGACTTATTCAGTTAAAAAAGACGTTATTAATGGCAAATTCAAGGATTCTTGGAATAAACGGGTTTATGAGTTTGTTATTGATATTGACGGAATCAGCTATAAACCAGCGGCAAAGCTTGACTCTTTTAGTATCGATGAATTGCCCGTGAGATTTGACGCCTATAGCGAAGGGTATTTGTCGCTATTTAAAGAGGATCGGCTTGATGGCAAGCTAACGGGAAAGCGAACAAAAAAACCTAAGTGCGGAAACGAAGGTTACGGTTGCGGGTTTAGTTGTATTGGGCTTCAAAAAACTTGCCGAATTTTAAGTTCCGGCAAAAAAGCGGGGACAAACCAAGGTAAGGAGATTGGAAAGGAACGACTAAATAAATTATTAAAATTGGCGCAAAAAGCATTAGGTGCTGGAGACGGAACTAAATTTAAAGCCCTCACTGCTACTGCGACTAATATTGCAAAAACAAGAAGTGAATACAGAGAAAAAGCAGCAAATCGCGTACTTCAGCAAAAAGCAAGTAAGCAATCCAGTCTTGCCCCAGCCAACGGGAAGGTACCAACTAAGAATATAGAAACAAAGTTAACAGAAACGCAGTCAAGACCTGGGGAATTAATTATAGATCAAGAAACATTTAATATCAAATTTCCACCCCAAGAAGTAGCAAGACAATACGGAATAGGTGGCCCGGTTGAAAGAGCGAGGGCAGTAATAGATTTTGTGAAAGATCCTAAAACGTTTACTAGCTTAAACGTTGGCGATCAAGCGGGTTTTTTAGACAATGCTACGACAATACATGGAGTGGGCGACAAAAACTGGGACGAGCAACTTGAAAGACCAATGGTTGCTAACGACCCTGGAAGAAAGTTGGGAGCGGAATCTTCAAATGTTAGAGCGCAAGGAGCAAAGCAAATCTGGGATAATTTAACGCCTAGTCAAAAGAGTAAAGTAGCTAACGAATTAAAACAATTCAAGTCAAGACTTGCAGAAAAACCTATACCTGGAATCATAAGTGAATCCGACAAATTCGAGAACAGATATGTAGAAGAATTAGCAGTTGAAATACGAAAATTAATTAAATAATATGGAAACCAAGTCGCCCGTCTTAGTCCAGCATCAACTAAACGTCCTCCGAGGCATTGCATTTTCGGCAGCCGAAGTTCCAAAACTTCGGCTGGGAACAACACTTCCTAACGCCAGCGCAGTAATAACCGAAGTTTCTGGCGGCGGATATTTGCCCTACGACTTAGAAAGCTCTAAGATGTACGCCGCCGACGCGGGTAAAACCAGTAATAGCACTAAACTTATTTACCCAGCAGCTACCGCGACTTACAAGCCGATCTCTTGGCAAGTCACAGTGGGGTCAGACATTTTTTATGCCGGACATTTAAGAAACGGGGAAACGATCGACCCCCCGGACTATTTTTTCTTCGACACCTGGCCGGATAAAAACTTCACAATTGATGAAGCAAATGGGGGCGGTCTGATCCAATGCGTCGGGATTGACCTTAGAAATAAGCGACTAAACGCAACATTTAAAGGTCAGGCGCTGACACCACAAGGTGCAATCACCATCAAATTAACCAAGACAGCACCGCACCCATTAACTGGGCAACTTGAAGCAAATACCTTTGTCGCCGAGAAAGAATATCCGTGCGCCACAACAAGCTGGGAAGATCCTTTGCTTAGTCGCAAAACCGAAAACTTGTTGCCGATCGCCTTTGATCAATTCACTGCCGACACCGGGCAAATTCCTGGATATCAAATTTGGTCGGAAAACGAGTTGTGGTACTGGGGGACTTTGGCTCCCGGCAAGTACGGTTGGAACCGCGACTTGCTGACGGTCGAACCCGGCGGAATTATTATCAGGGGGTAACAAACATGGTTGGAATTTCGGTCGGAGCTTACTCAAGAGTCGGACTTGACAGTATTGAATCTGATGAAACAAAGTGGACTTTTGGGCGGGCATTAGCAGCGCAATCTCGCGTCGGTCAAGATAGCACCGAACTAAATCTTAAGTTCGGCCGATCACTCTCAGCATCTGCCAAAGTCAGCACCGACTCTTGCGATTTAACTCTGTCATTTGGTCGGGCGATCTCCGCCAACAGCAAAGTTGGGCAGGATGAGTTTTTGCTGCTGTCGCTGCTCGGCAAAATAGTTTTCCCGCCCAGTGCCGAATTGTTCCTACTCAAAAACGGACAGGAGGAGCAACTAGACGGCAATCAGCTAACACGGGGCGATTTTTATGCGTTCAATTTGAGAATTGTGGGCGATCGGGTGGCATCGGAAATTAACGGCTCAGTGAATGTAACCTTTACTGGCAAAACCGACCCAGCACACTTGGACAGCAAGGCGCTATTCAAAAAAACCTTGCAGAACGGCGGCATTAAATTTTTGGGAGTTGAAGATATTGTCACTTACAACGGCAAAACACGGGCGGCGACATACCAAATTCGGCTGCTACCTCAAGACACTGCCGCCTTGATGACGCCCGCGATCGTTTATGCCGATATTCAACTTGACGACGGCACAATCAACGGCGAACACTACACGGTCAATCGCTCGCGGTTTTCTGTGTCTGACGACATTTATCGTGGCATAGGAGGCGGAAAATGAGTCTAGATTCAGTTAAATTTTCGGTAAACGACAAGCCAAGCGAACTCCGAAACTTGGTAATGATTCAGGGCGACACCCTGAAGTTTTCGGCGCGAATTCCAATGACAAGTTTTTCGGCACAGACCTTACCTATCGTTCGGTTACTGTTGATCGACTCGCTAAATCCGGCTGAATCCGTGCAGACGATCGGGCCCAAAAACTTCACAGTCACTCTCAATACAACTTTGACGACAGCCGACCTGTCACTGGTATTAGCCCCCGCAGATACCGAAACTTTGATTCTCGATCAAAACTTAGGGCAAATTCTAGGCATAAGTCAAGGCGATCCAACTTGGTATCAGCCTGCTAAAAAAATGTTTTTAGAAATTCAATTAACAGGGTTGAGTGTCAATAAAACTTGGCAAGGGGACTTAACCATTAAAGGTGATTTATTCAAGACTAACGTCGCCGGAACTTTACCAGGATTAACTTAATGCTGCCAAGTGAACTTCGATCGGTACTAAAACAATGGTTAAGCCAACAACTCCGGGTAGATCGATGGGGTCTAAACTCTCCTGAATCAGTGAAAGACCTTCGAGCGCCACCCTCTGCTGGTCTTGATGGAAACACCTCTGGGTACTCAATTGTCGAAGTATTAGGGACTGGGGAAACAAGCAGCTACCTGCTGCAAACCGAAATCCCAATACAAGTAGAATACCGATTTGATAGTTCTCATTCCTATACAACTATCCCTCGCAGTCAAGCCGAAGACAAGTTAACCTATATCTTGTTGAATCTTCAGGCACATCAGAATTGTCTGGCTCCAGATATTGAATCAATTGAAGGTACGGGCAATGTATTACTAAACGAGCAGAATAAGTCAGACTGGATACTGTCTTTTGTGTTTCAGTTTAACGTCAAATTTCACTGCGAATTCGCAGAGTTAACCGCAGTAACAGGAGCTTTTAGCCCGTGAAAATCGAATTTGAGATGGCAAAACTAAATCCTACAACTAAAGTCAGCCTCGATCTTGTACCCGGTCAGATAGCAGAAACAGATAAAGGTTTCATTATTCCAATTATTTTGCCTACTTCTGACGGCAAACAAATTCCAGTTAGCGCAATTGAGTGCAAATTACTTGACGTTGAAAACGGAGTGCAGCGAATTGCGGTCAGCGCAATTCAATGTGTTGACGGGGAATTAGGTGAAGCCACATTGTTAAACAACGTTTTAATCGATCTAAAACAATTCGTTCTACCAACTGACGAGAATGAAATAGTTTTAACTGCTTTGACAACACCAGCCCCAAAAACAAAAGCTAGTTAAATTTGCTAACTTGTTGATTTTCACTTTACTTTCTAACTTAAAATTATGTCAAACTCACCTTTTCAAGGTCGCAAAGGTTCAATAACCGACATCACTATCCGCTTCTACAACAATGCGGGTGTGTTAGGTTCTCCCGTTTGCGTTGCTACGCCAAACGATCCGGTGCTAAACAAAGGCGTCAGTTTAACGGAAGTTATGACTTCTTCTGCTCTAGGTGAAATGGTTTTAGCGGATCAATTTATTAACGAAAATCGTCCGTCTATTCGTTTTTCGTTCCCGCTGTTTACTCCGCTAACTGTAGGTATGAGGGAAGGATTAGCCCCGCAGGAAATCACAGCGGAAACACCTACCTTCATTCACTGGGCCCCTAGGCTGATTACTCAACAAATATTACCTCCGGCGATCGAAGGACAGGAAGGTTTTGGCGTACTCGCTTCCCCTACGGG